>JBBTUC010000100.1:0-9911 GCA_038078675.1 Patescibacteria group bacterium | reverse complement strand
CGGATCGTCAATCGCGATAATATTTCGGTCGAAGAGGCAAAAGCGCACCTCCGAACCCGCGAAGAATCAAATCTTGCCAAGTGGAAACGGATGTACAAAACAAAAGATTTTTGGGACCCCAAGCACTATGATCTCATCATTAACACATACTCCCACGGCCCCCAAGAAACACTCAATCTTGTCCTTCAAGCCATGGGGTATTTTTCCGCCAACGGCCAGAAGGCCTACGCGTGACAAAAACCCTCTTGACAAGAGTACCATATATGGTACTATATATTCTACTATGATAGGAAATCAGATGATTGCGACGACGATCTACATGCCGCGCGACCTCTATGGGCGGGTTGGTTTGGTGGCCCGTGACCAGAAGAAACCAAAAGCCCAAGTGATCCGCGATTTCGTTGCCGACGGCGTGGCAAAACAACAGCATGATCCTGATGCGACGCGCAAGTTTGTCGAGGCGCTCGCCTCCATGCAGTTTCGTGGAGGAGTGCGGGACGCGAGCAAACGCCATGACCACTACACCTGGGACTAACGTGTTGCGGATTCTCCTGGACAGCGATGCATTGATCGCGATGGTCGAGGGGAGCGACGCCTCACACGAGAGAGCAACAGAGATATTTCGGATACTTATCGCGCGAAACGCGTGTTTGTTTATCGCCTCCACGACCGTCGCAGAAGTCATTACTACGCTTCAGCGCAAGTATGGTCACCGATCTGCAGCAGGTGATCTCTATGAACGGCTTTTGACCCATTGGGTTGAAGTCGTGCCTGTAGATCGCGATCTTATTTCCGGGGCTCACGCGTATTACACGAGTTTCGGTTCCAAACAGAACACCATTTTTGACGCAATCAATATTGCAGCGGTAAAGACCTATCACCTTGATGCGATTTTTTCCTTTGACCGTTGGTACGCTCGGCAAGGAGTGACTATGGTATCGGAACTCTTTAAATAATCACGTTATGGAACGCTTTAAGATGATTGCTTCTTCGTATCTCATTTTTGTTCGGGCCAGTAAAGTTCTTCTTTTGCGACGATTTAATACCAGTTACGAAGACGGGAAGTATAGTCTGCCGGCGGGACACATTGAGGACAATGAATCATTGACCGCAGGAGGAGCAAGGGAATTCTTTGAAGAGATCGGTGTGCGCATGAAACCACAAGACTTAACTCTCGTTCATGTCATGCACCGGAAACATCTGGATATCCGGATGGATTTTTTCTTTGTTGCTGATATCGGAAATCAAAAACCAGTCATCCGTGAACCGGAAAAATGCGATGACCTCCGGTGGTTCCCGCTTGCGAAATTGCCAACCAACACCATTCCCTACATCCGCCATGCAATCACGTGTTATCAAAAAAAGATCGTCTATTCTGAATTTGGATGGTAAAGAAATGAGTTTATAAAAATTTATAAAAAGTTACAAAACTATGGGCGAACAATTAGATGGTGTTGAAGGAAAAATGCTTGCAACAACCGCTTTTGTTCTAACTTTAGGAACAGATAGACAGCCAGGGCTAGATGTTGTTCGATTTAGTGACTATTCAGTTGCGGTGGTTGATGGAAAAGGAAACGCGAGCTTTACTACTCCACTCCAGGAGTACATTTCTGAACAAGCTAACGCCACAGGGGCCGCAGAAGCCTTGCTCGCGCTGCCACTAGACGCTTCATCACCACCTGATCTGGTTCAAGATCGTCCTTTTGCTTTTCTTCGTCATACCGTAGTAGCCCGTAGTGGGATGTCGACTTGGGAGGTCTTATCGCAAGGAAGTATGACCGTCGTTGCCTGCAAAAACCCATGGGGTGAAGCAGCTCTAGAACGATATAATGATGGTCAACCTATATACTTGCCTTCAATAGTTTATGGAGGTCAGGATTCCGGTGTTGCGAAGGGTTACCATGGCCAGCTTGATTGCGGAGGGGATGATAAAATTGTAGTGTTAAGTGATGGAGGGCTGGATTTATTAGCAGACAATGATCTCTTTGGAAATTTTTATGGGTTTTCAAAAGATGCCGCACAAAGAATGGTTGGACGTATTGCAAGTCATGAAATTTCAGACGAGAAAGAATATCATGCACTTCTCGAACGACTTTTGCGCCCGCTATTAAACGAGTTCGGGAGGGAATATGCTGGCGTTTTATTGGGAGAGAAAAAGCCATTTACAAAGGATTCTTGTGCTGTCGCATTGGGACAAGTCTCACTAGAACACTTGGCCAAAGAAATTACAGACGATGCAACGCTTGTGATCATATCTCCAGGTGAAGTGCAGTAATTTAATATATATTATCAGAGAAAGATTTTTTATTTTGAATTTGGATGGACGTAAATCTGTTACTATGTTTTAAAACATGGTAACAAGAACAAAGTAGTTTATTGTGAGGAATTCTTTGCAGAAGTGGAATGGGGAGAGTACCATGAAAAGGTATGAATAAAAGGTCTGTCAAAACATACAAGAGCATGACAACAACCACATCTCCAAGTACTGTGGAGCAGCTTGCAGGATCGCTGAAAAACTCCGTTCCTTATGTGGATCATGCCGTTGCACGCAAGATTGCGGCACAGGCCTTAGGCAAACAATTTTTGTTGTCCATTTCTATTACCCAATTTCGTCAACGCTTTGCACATTATGTCCAGCGTGTACGGGATGGAGAAGTTCTAGTCATTACGCATCGAAAATATCCCAACGACCATTTTGTCATCCGTCCGCATCGATCCAAAACAGACGTAAGCGTCTTTGCGGAGTTGGTTCGTTTATGATCCCAACAGAAGACCAAGCGAAGAAGTTGTGGGACAAGTACGGGTTGCCGGAGGGAAAGAGAAGGCACGTGGAGTTCGTCGCCAAGGTTGCAAAATATTTGGCGGCAAACCTCAAAATTAATGAGAAGCTTTTGATTGCCGGAGCGCTTCTGCATGATATTGACAAAAATGTCACAAAACTTTCCGGGGAAAAGCACCCGGATGCGGGGGTACGGATTCTTAGGGAAGAGGGGATGGGGGAGGTGGCGGCTCTCGTCAAAACGCATCCGCTCCACGCCATCCTTGATCCGGCGATTACCCCGAAGACTTGGGAGGAAAAATTATTGTTTCTCGCTGACAAAATGGTGAAGCAGGATGTGATTGGTGTAGATGCGCGATTTCGCCTGTGGAATGACGAGCACTTGCCTTCGGAACAACAGAAAATTTTGGACGCGGCGTATCCAAAAGTGAAGGAATTGGAAAAAGAAACATTTGACTTGATCGGAACAGACCAGAAGCGTATACTTGAGGAAACGAAAGGATGAGTACTATGAAAAACCGCATGATTTTTTTTGCCCTCGTATTTTTGTTCCTCGTTGTTTCTGTCCCTCTTTCTGTTTCCGCTGCCACAAACCCTTCGCCAACTGGGGGACCGAAACCTACCGTTACCTTGACCAGCGAGCCGGTGGGAAAAGCAGAGGCGATTATAGATGAGAAACCTGAATATCTCCTTCCGTTTCCGGGGATACTCCCTGACCATCCGCTTTACTTCTTGAAACAAATCCGCGATGGGATCATGGATCGGTTGATTGTGGATCCCCTGCGTAAAGCAGAATTCCATGTGCTTCAGGCGGATAAGCGCTTAAATATGGGAAAACTCCTGGTTGAGCAGGGGAAGGGCAGCTTGGCGGAGACGACGATATCCAAGGGAGAAAAGTATATGGAGAGGGCGATGAGTGGTCTTTCGGCTTTCAAATCCACGGGGCGGCCGGTGCCGGCAAGCCTCATCGACCGCCTCACACGATCCATGGAAAAACACGTTGAAGTGTTAGGTGATCTGGGACTCACCGGACCGCTTGAGTTTGTTAAGAACTTGCAGGGTGAAGTGGAGAAGCTTAAGTAGGTAAATGAACACAATTTATGAAGGATGACTCGTGTTGCTATTTTTAACCCCGTACTTTTTCCTCAATCAATGATGGGTCGAGGCTAAAGAAGAAAGTTGATTGCTTTTGATCTAGAAATTGCCAGTTGACGTTCCTCTAAACACTTCATATAGTGGGTAAGCTTGGGTCCTTGCACCACCGATAGTGTTTGAGTTTTCATGAAATGTCCATATTGCAATCACGAGAATACCGAAGTATTGGAGACGCGCGATAGCGAAGATCTGGCGGTGACGAGGCGGCGGCGAACATGCACGAAGTGCGAGAAGCGGTTTACGACCTACGAACGGATTGAGTCAGTGCCCTTGACCGTCATCAAAAAAGATGAGCGGAGGGAGACCTTTGATCGCGAAAAACTCAAGCGTGGTATCTGGCGGGCAAGCGGCAAGACGACGATTAAAGCGGGTGACGTTGACCGAATCGTGGATGAGGTGGAGCGCGAACTTATCGGTGGAGAGAGTGTGGAAGTAGCCAGTAAAAAAATAGGGGAGCTGGTTGCCAAGCGCTTAAAGAAACTCGATAAAGTGGCCTACATCCGATTTGCGAGCGTGTTTCGGCGGTTTGTGGATGTGGAGGATTTTGAAAAAGAAGTGAAAAAGTTGCTTTAACAACTTTTTCATCCCGAGCGAAGTCGAGGGATCTAATCATAATTATGGAATTAACCGGTATCAGACAAAAAGTATTCTTGGATCGATACGCCCTGAAAGATGAGGAAGGGAATCCAATGGAAAAGACTCCCGAGGAAATGTGGCGGAGAGTCGCCCATGCTATTGCGGCAGTCGAACACAAAGATCAACGTGAGCGGTGGGAAGAAGAATTTTGTAAAGCAATGGAGGACTTTGTTCTTATTCCGGGAGGCCGTATTCTCTCCGGTGCCGGAACGGGATACAAGGTGACCTTTTATAATTGTTTCGTTGTCCCAAGCCCCCATGACTCGCGGCAGGGGATTCTTAACACCCTTTCCCAGATGGTCGAGATTATGTCCAGGGGTGGAGGAGTCGGCATAAATCTTTCAAGCTTGCGACCGCGGGGTGCCCGGGTGAAGAAAGTCAACGGTTTTTCCTCGGGTCCCATCAACTGGGCAGAACTTTTCTCGGTTACGACCCGCGACATCATACAGCAGGGGGGGAGCCGGCGCGGCGCACTCATGCTCATGCTTTGGGATTGGCACCCGGATGTCGAGGAGTTTATCACGGTAAAACAAGATCTTGGGCGAATTAACGGCGCAAACCTTTCCGTGTGTGTTTCGGATGCATTTATGACGGCGGTCAAAAATGATGCCGATTGGGATCTTGTTTTTCCGGATAAGAATGATCTGGAGTATGACGAAAAATGGGATGGATATATGCCCAATTGGCTGAAACTCGGTAAAAAGGTTGTTGTCCAAAAGACAATCAAAGCTCGTGCGCTTTGGGATTTAATTGCCAAAGCGGCCTGGCAAAGCGCCGAACCAGGGATCGTATTTATGGAACGAAACAACAAGTGGTTTAACAATTACTACTGGGAATATGTAAATTGTGTAAATCCGTGTGGCGAAGAGCCATTACCGAATTGGGGGGTTTGTAATCTAACCTCCATAAATCTCTCGGCACTCGTCAATGATAAAGGGGAGATGGATTATGAGCGTTTGGCGGGTGTGGCCCGCACTGGCGTACGGCTTCAGGATGACGTGATCGACGCGGATTTTTACGTATTTCCGGAAATCAAAAAACGTCAGGTGGACGGTGAGCGACGTATAGGTTTGGGAACCATGGGATTGGGAGATGCATTTATTAAAATGAAGCTCCGATACGGATCGAAGGAAAGTTTAGCGGTGATTGATAAGATTTACCGGACTATCCGGAACGCCGCGTATGAATCGTCTGTGGTAATTGCCGCGGAGAAAGGCGCGTTTCCGGCAATAGATATAAAAAAACATCTGGAGGGTTATTTTGTCAAACAACTTCCCGAGGAAATCCGCAAAAAAATAAAAAAACACGGAGTGCGAAACTCCGTCATCCTTCAACAAGCCCCGACGGGGAGCACATCCCTTATGGCAGGCGTAAGTAGCGGCATTGAGCCGGTGTATGAGTTTGAGTTTTTACGTCACGATCGCTTGGGCGAGCATATCATCCGTCATCCCTTGTATGATGCGTGGTATGCACAGTTTAGTGTAGCGAACGGCCGGGAACCCGCGAAAGTTGATCGGCCGGATTACTTTGTATCCGCAAACGACCTTACCCCCGAGGATCATGTCTATGTCCAGGCAGCAATCCAGAAATATGTCGACGCCAGTATCAGTAAAACCGTCAATGCCCCCAAGACTCATACGGTCGAGGACGTGAAACGGCTCTACACCCTGGCCTATGACCTGGGATGCAAAGGAATAGCGTACATGCGGGAGGGGAGTAGACAAGGGGTGTTAGAGCGGATAGAAGAAACGAAGCCCGCGGTCACCGGTAAAGCAGATGAGGTTAACGTTGCCGGTCAGTACGTCCCGGAGGTCAAACCCCGGCCGCAGGTCGTCCATGGCTCGACGTATCAAGTGGAGACCCCGGTGGGTCAGGCATACATAACCATTAACACGAATGGAGGTAGGCAGCCGCTCGAGCTTTTTATGAATATCGGTAAAGCCGGTAGCGACGTGACGGCCATGGCGGAAGCATTGGGTCGGCTCATCTCGCTTATTTTTCGTATCGCCTCCCCGGTGTCTCCCATTGAACGGGCACATAAGATAGCAGCTGAACTTATCGGAATCGGGGGAGCGCGGAGCTTAGGGTTTGGGGAAAACCGCGTACGGAGTTTGCCGGATGCAGTAGCTAAAGTAATCGACCGGCATTTTGGATTTTTTACCAAGCACAAATTGACGAACACTGATCTACTCCCGATAACAGAGACAAACGGGCAAACAAACGGACATTCAGAAATAGCCGTTGTTGATAAAGAACAGGAGGTAGATCCTGCAGCATATCAGCGCGCCATTGCTCAGGAACGTGTCGTAACCGTCGATCTGTGCCCTAGTTGTGGCGAAGGAAGCCTCGTGTTTGAAGAATCCTGCAAAAAATGCTATAGCTGTGGGTATAGCGAATGTTAATCTACAAATAAGCAAATCTACAAATTTACAAATAAATGACGTAATTATTGAATAATAGGAGTTACGCAATATACCTACGTTTAACCTGTCATTGCGAGGAGTCTTCGACGAAGCAATCTCATACAATAAGAGAGATTGCCGCGCCGTCAGAACGGTCTCGCAATGACATAACTGCGTAAGTCCTGGAATAATTAAATCATTAAATCATTCATTTGTATATTTGCCATTTGTAGATTTGTAGATTATGAGTATATACACCCGCTCCGGAGATACCGGATCGACATCACTTTTTGGCGGCAAGCGCGTCCTCAAGTGTGAGGAATTAGTTGATGTTTATGGTTCGATTGACGAGTTGAATAGTTGGGTGGGGCTTATTGCTGCGGAGTTTTCCGTTCCTGATGTTTCGCAATTTCTTCAAACAATACAATCAGACCTCTTTACCATAGGAAGTACCCTTGCCGGATGGAAAGGAGACCTAACTCTTCTTGACGGTCGCATTAAAGAAATGGAAACGCGCATAGACATGATGGAGAAAGACTTGCCTCCGATTAGAAATTTCATTCTGCCGGGAGGCGCGGAACTGGCTGCCCATGCCCACATTATGAGAAGTATCTGCAGAAGAGTAGAACGGCAAACTGTTGCGCTTTCGCAAAAGCAAGAAGTAGATAAACGTATTGTTAAATATCTCAATAGGCTTTCGGACTTGTTTTTTATGCTCGCCAGGTTTATAAACAAACAGGAGAATGTTGAAGAAGTAGAGTGGAGCGGAAAACAATAACAGATCTCAGGGGAATCGTGGTGGAATTCCACGGCTGTGCCGCAACTGTAAAGCCAGATAACCTGAATCTTCGATCATCTCTCGAGCAAGGGTGTTATATATGTGCCTTCTCGGTGGAGAAGGCTTTTTTTGTAGACAAAATAGTATGGCAGGATGTGAATTTAACAGACAGCTGGAGATAGATAAATATATTGAAAACAAAGAAGTACACGGGGAGCGTTTTGCGCGGCAATACTTGAAAACAAACATGGCTCATTATAGAGCAAAAGAAACAGGGCAAGCTGTTCCTTCCTGGGATGTTTATTTAACAGACCAAGGTTTAACTACAACAGATGGTGAAGGGTTACTGGAATTGACAGGGCAACCATTGATGAGTCATTTTAGCGGACAGATAAGCAGCGATATTAAAATGAGGGTTCCTATTGAGATGGAAACGGTTCGACACGCGAATGTGCTTGCTGCTTCGGGTGCGGATACTATTTTTATGCCTGAGCATATATCCGAAAACGGAGGTATCTTTGTTCGATTTGTGACCAGATATAAAAGAGATTCAATTGATCCAAACAAATATCAAGGATCACAAATAGATCTTGGTAAAAATATGTCACCAGAGGAGGCAAAAAACAAGATGCGGGACATGATGGAAAATTCTCACCTCACTCAATCTTTGCAAAGCAATACTTACAAAGATGCATATGCGTTTGGGACAGAGAAAGCAAGGCGAGGAGATAATGAATCATTATCAAATCAAGTTCGCCATTTACCAATCAGAGAGACTACCCCGCAACACACCCCAGTTCTGACAGATGAAAAAGTGGCTACACAGAATAAGGTCTATTCGAGAAATGTTTTAGGTTTTGTAGTTTCTGATGTCGCTAAGGTTGGGAGATCTGTGGTTGCCGAGACAGTAACTACAGCAATAATGACAGGAAAATATTTATTTGAAAGAGAACGAAAGAAAACAGAAAAGAAGCCGGAGGAGACCAAGTCGCCAGAAAAAATAGATAGGTTTAATCCTCTTATATATAAGCGGCATACTGAAATGAGAGGAGTAAAGAATGCATTAGTCATCATCCGCAAAACAGATGTTGGAGTCGGCGCGATACCGTATTTGATTTCAGTGTTAGTTAAAGAGTTGCCAGCGCCAATAAAAGCAGTTGAAAAAAGTGTGAGAAGGTATGAGAAGAATGTACGAAGAAAAAAGGATAAAGAGGTACGGAAAGCAAAACGGGAACCCGAATATCGACGCGCGCTTGCGCGTTCATCCGGGGAAACCAAAAAAGATTCTGTGAAGGTTCAACCCTTGAGATCAGAAAGGATTGAACCTTTAAGAGCGGTAAAAGAACGGAAGGTGAGAATAAAGCGCGGTCGGGAGAAAGGGATCCCGCCTGGGCGGGCGGCCGTAGAATTATTGACACCGATAGTAACGGAGAAGCGGCGGCTGCGGAAGGCTGTTGAAAAAAGCATGAGGAGACATGAGAAGAGAAAATTACGGAATGCAAAACGAGAAACCAAAAAAGATTCTGTGAAGGTTCAACCCTTGAGATCAGATAGGGTTGAACCTTTAAAAGAGAGAAAGCGAAGCATCCAAAGAAAGGAGCGCGCGGCGGTGGCGGGATTGAATTTTGCGTGGATGGTGTGGATGCTGCTGAGCACGAAGAACGAATCAAAACAAACACTGGATCCCCGCTTTCGCGGGGATGACAAAAAAAGAATCGGGAATGAAAAAGAGGAGTCGACGCCGTGGGTGCTTCTGTCGATCATTTGGTATTTAACCGCGATGCGTGAATCCCGCGGAGCGGGATCTCGCTTCGCGAGACAGGGAGTGCAAAAAGTTTACCGTAAAAAGGGGAAAAAGAAGCAGCATGTATATACGAACATAATACCAAATCAGGCCATCATTTTTGCATACGCTTCGTGATATGATGAGTTTATGGATGATCTGCCCACCCCTGCTTCGCAGGGGAATAATCAAATAAATACCAATACTACCAATAATCCAATAAACCAATCGGGAAATATTTCAGCTGGAAAAGAGCTGGAGCCCGGGGGAGCGGGGTTTGAACAACCTGGGCTTAGAGACGTGCAGGGAGCGGAAATAGAGCTCCCGAAGGAAGTGGCTGCAGCAGGAGTAACACAACAGCCCACCGCCGTACAGCTG
>JBBTUC010000099.1:0-12856 GCA_038078675.1 Patescibacteria group bacterium | reverse complement strand
CGCAGTCTAATTGGTTTGGTTGAGAAAAGTCAAGAGAGGAAGTAGAATGTTCGTATGCAATGGGTCAGAAAACATTTTCGTCGGTGGGAGCGGAAGATAGCGTTTTCTAAGCGTCAACAATTTGTCATTATCACCGTTATCCTGACGCTGGGCCTCATGGTCACGCAGATGGCGCCTTCAGATTGGCGGTACCCATTGGTCGCTACATTTTCTCTTGCTACCTTTTTGCTCACGGCGTTCGGGCTTCGTGAAGATCTTGCCGGTATCGAATGGTTGACGCTTCTTGCGCTTCCGACGCTTTTTACGGCTGCTGTGCTTCTTTTCTATTTTTTGCTGCCCATTCGATGGTTGACCAGGCTTCCGGTCGCCGCATTATATGCCGTGGGTATGTATGCGCTGCTGTTGACGGAGAATATTTTTAACGTCGCCGCTGAGCGCAGCATTGCACTCTTACGCGCTGCGCACACTATCGGTTTTCTTTTAACCCTTGTGACATATTTTCTTCTCATATCGACCATATTTTCATTTCGATTGAGCATTGGATGGACTGTACTATTTATTGGCAGCATGAGTTTTGCACTCATTCTCCAGGCTCTGTGGTCTGTCGAGCTTACCGCGCGGGTGAGTGGGGTAGCGGGACGAATTACAGCAGTTTTGACGCTAGCGCTCATGGAACTCGTATGGATATTTGAGTTTTGGCCTGTCACGTCAACGTTAATAGCATTATTTTTGACAACATGCGTCTATTGCAGTGTCGGAATGGCGCAGCAATACATCGGAGAGAAATTCTATAAGAAAACTGCAGTAGAGTTTGGGAGTGTCGCGGTCATCGTTTTTATTATCCTTCTTATCGCTACCAAATGGAGGGGGTTTGTGTAGGCCTGCCTGCCGGCAGGCAGGGGAGAGGGAAGTGATATAGTTTGATACAATTTATTTAAGGCCAAATATTAAACTATAGGACAACCTGCCTGCCGGCAGGCAGGTGTGGATAATTAATTTCACGGTTTTCTAGGCTACTTTTCACGAGAGGATCTCGTCTCTGTCAAACTCGTATGCTCCAGTGCTAAGTTGAGCACTTAATGTGTGCGTAATAATTGTGTATAGGCTGTCACTACGCTCTAAATAGCGATATATCATACATGAATGAACGGAGGATTATAGTCATAAAAATAGAGGTTTGGAGCATAAGAACAATCTAAATATAATCGAAAACTGTACTACACGCATGTTGTAGAGTGGGATATATTAGCCTCGAAAGACTTCGTTTAGAGCATAATAACGCTCTGTTTAGACGTCAGAAAAGAAAACCCGAAAGAGCAAATTCGGGAGTGATCAGCTTCCTATATATACATGGTAAACTTCCGTTTCATGTCGTCGTAGTCTTGCTCTTGTAGATAACGGAGACGTATGAAAGAGCGCCTGTCTAACTTCTCCGGAGGGATCTAAGTGCTTCTATTCGAAATTATGGACGGTAAGAAGGACGGGAGGGTGGTTGCTATCTAGTCGCACAATAATACTTTTACGACGTTACACAGTAACGTACGTAAAAGTATGCGCTCATTTTGCAACGTCGCAGACGCCATCGCAAAATGAGCTTTAATGTTAATTTTTATCATTCCTTCCGATGGTTTCATCCTCTATTTATTATTCGATGACCAGATGTATGTTTTAAGTCCGGAAAACCCGTCCTGGGGCACTACAGAGGCTCAAATTTGAGCCTGCCTGCCGGCAGGCAGGGCTAATTTTGGAGGGCTTCTTCCAGTATCTTTTGAGCCAAAAAGTAGTTTTCAACATGCCGCCCGTTGGGCTCGACCAGGATCCAGACATCATCTCGGTTTTTGAAAAGTTTCAGAAGTTCGATCATCTGTTGTTTGTTCGGGACGGCTTGGTTGGTCTCAAGTAACGGGTTATCCAGATGGTCGTGGAAATCGGTTCCATTATACGGTGGTACCGTAAATCCTAAATGAATGAGTCGAGTATACGGAGCCAGAAACATTGTTTTTTCTTTTACATGGCGCCAAACATCATCCGGGTTATCCATGATGACATTGCTTGCTGTATGTTCAAAGTCGTTGGCTATGGGTATTCCGGTACGTGCGAGTTCTTCTATAACGGAAATGGGTAATTCGTAGATATTTACCGGATTTTGGCGCGAGTCGTTGGTGATACGGTTTGGGACAGTCTCAACGGTAAAAATGACACCTTTCCTGGCAGCATACCTATGAAGATCAAGTGAATTTTCGATACATAGGGCGGCAGAAACAGCCAAATCCACGGGTTTACTTTTGAGACGAAATTGTACTTTTAATAAATCCACAGCAACGATTGCGCGTGATCCGGGATGAATATTTACGTACTGGAATCCGTTTTGGGCGGCTATATCGATCGTTTGTTTCATTATGGCAAGCGATTGGTTAAGAACGGCATTATCAGGGTAAGCGATGTTTGCATAGGTTCCGTCAGGAAGAGCCCCCCAAAAATGCAGGCCGACCTGCATCTTCCGGCGTTTGAGTTCGGCAAATAGCTCGTTGTAATCGTCCGCGCGGTTGACGTTAAACCAAACTTCAGCAAACGGGGCGCGGGTTTGGGCAAGATCAAGGAAGCTTTGTTTATCGGGGCCGACTTTAATTCCAAGGATCATATATAAGGAAGTATATCAGATTAGTGCTTGACAATTGGCGTCATGTCGTACAATTATAAGTATAAGGACTTACGTATATTGTCATCGCGAGCCCGTTCCGACGGCGTGGCGATCTCACATTTATATGAGATTGTTTCGTCGAAGACTCCTCGCAATGACAACCAATTTTTATGGATCTATCGAAGCTCTTTCTTGATTTTCTTGAATATCTTGAACTCGAACGCAATGTCAGCAAGCTCACGATTCGCAATTACAAACACTATTTGGAGAGGTTTTTGGCTTTCCTAGGCCCTAACTCCCCTACTTCAAGTTCAATTACCCCGGAAAAAATCCACGAGTATCGGTTGTTTTTATCCCGTTACACTGACGCGCATGAGATAAGCCTCAAGCGCGTGACACAAAATTACCATCTCATCGCGCTCCGGTCTTTTCTTAAGTTTCTTATTAAACGGGGGGTGAAGGTCGTGCCTCCGGAGACCATCGAGCTTGGGAAAGCCGAAAGCCATAGCATCAAGTTTTTGGAGCGGGATGCGGTTGAACGGCTCCTCAACATGCCGGAGATTAGTACCCCTGAAGGATTTCGGGATAAAGCAATTCTCGAATTATTGTTCTCGACCGGCTTGCGGGTGTCGGAATTGGTAGGGTTGAACCGCGATCAGATCAATCTCGAGCGGAAAGAATTCGGCATCATCGGTAAAGGCAGGCGCGCTCGGGTGGTGTTTCTGTCCGATACCGCAGCAGAGTGGCTGGAACGGTATCTCAAAAGCCGCATAGACGTCTGGAAACCCATGTTTATCCGTTACTCGGGCAAGACCCCGGATGAAGGAGATAAAACCGGAGAGTCGCGGCGCTTAAGCGCCCGAAGTGTCCAGAGGTCTGTCGAAAAGTATGTAAAAAAGGCAAGGCTTCCGGTAAAAATTACGCCGCATGGGTTGCGGCACAGTTTCGCGACGGATCTATTAAGTGGCGGGGCGGATCTCCGTGCCATCCAAGAGCTTCTGGGTCACAAAAACGTTTCCACAACTCAAATTTATACCCATATCACCAACCCACAACTCCGGGAGATACACCAGAAGTATCATAGAAAGTGACACGTGATTGTCATCGCGAGCCACGCCAACGGCGGGGCGTGGCGATCTCTACATAGAGATTGCTTCGCTTCGCTCGCAATGACATCGCAATTATGAAAATTGCCATCATCTACAGTCTTCCTACCCGTCGGGCGCTAGTTACTCCTTTTAAGGGTGCCGATGAGGATACCCGGGATTCGGCTCTTGAAATTGCAGAGGCCATCAAAAGTAAGGGAGTTGACGTTTTATTGGTCCCGGTTTCCGAAGATACGATCAACGAAATTTCCCAGGTGAAGGCTGATTGTATATTTACTCTCATAGAGTGGGATGGGATGGATATGTCATTATTTTTGAAGGCTATGAATCTCATCGATCAAACCGGCATTCCTTATACAGGGTCATCGTTATCGGTTATGACAGCGCTTGCCGATAAAGTGAAGATGAAGGAGGCGCTTGATTTGGCTGGTATTCCTACCCCGCGTTGGCAATTATTTCGTGACGGGACGGAACTGGTGAGAGATGATTTTTATTATCCCGTCATCATGAAACTTGCCCTCACGCACTGCAGCATTGGGCTTACGAGGAGTGCGGTTATTGACGAACGGGAGGATCTCGCCTCCCAGGTAAAAAAACATATTCTGATGCATCATCAACCGATCTATGCCGAAGAATTTATTGAGGGACGGGAGTTTCAGGTAACTGTCATTGAGGAAAAAGGCGTGCCTATCGTCCTTCCTCCGGCGGAGATTGTGTTTAAAAAAGGAGGGAAGGATAGTTTTCTCACCTATGAAAGCCGGTGGGACGAAAAACATCCGGACTATAATCTTTCAAGCGTAAAACTTGCTTCCGTACCCGCGCATCTTGCAAAGCGTCTTAGAGATGTAAGTCTTGATGCGTTCCGGTCGCTCGGGATGAAAGATTATTCCCGGATGGATATACGTTCCCGCGGCGAAGAACCGTTTATATTGGAGGCAAACACCAATCCGGGACTCGGCGACAGTGATGACTATGGCATGACCGTCTCTTATAAAGCCGTGGGTTGGACATTTGCTGATTTTTGCTGGAAGATTGTCGAGTCGTGTCTTATGCGCGCAGCTTGAGTTCGTTAAACTCCCGGCGGGAGGGCGTGCTGGTAGCAAGTTTGCCAAACATGGCAAAGATTTCATTGCGATGTTTTCCCATACGAAGTTTCAATTGCCGCTCAAGGTGTAAGAGCGATTCCTGCATTTTTTTATCCTGACGCGACTCCATGGATGTGAGGTCACCCTTGGTTGCAACACCAAGGTCTTTGAACACTGCTTTGAGATCGTCTCGGGTGAGGGACTTGGCGTTTGTCATAGCAGAGACAGTATAGAACATGGCATATTTGACTTGCAATGAGCAGTTTGCTCGAGGCGGGAAACGTTTTGCCGTCAATGATTTTGACGATTATTTACTGGGAAATTGTCCAGTCGTGGAACTTAGGGGGCATCATTGGTGTCAGCTTGTTCAATGTCGCGGTTTGGAAGACTGCTCAATAAGCTCTCTGCAGGAATATCATGATATAAACTTTGATAAATAAATTGTGGATTGCAAATTTCGTAATGCGTGTCCGTATTCGGGATCTTCAGGTGATGTCATAGATTATGAGGGTTCAAATAATTTAGCAGTCGAAATTTTAAACTTCGGAAGATTTTTTTCTTCTTTGGCAATCACCATCATGAGCTGTTCCTGCCATCTTCGGACGAGTTTGAATTCCTTTTTTCCTTTTTTGATTTTTCTCCGTTTGAGATCATAGTCCATCCAACGGTCGCGGAATTCTTTCCAAGCATACGATTTCTTTTTTCCTGATGCACTGTCAAGAAGGACAATCCGGCTATTGCGGGCAGAGTAGGAAGATACGACGGCCCAGTGACCGGATTCCGGGTGCGGATTATATTTTTCATCTAAATCATAGAGGTAGGAAACAAGCACGGCGCGCGGGGCGTTGGGAGTATACTTGAGTGCACTCTGGAGGTGATGAAGCGTTGCATACTCAACGACCAGCGCCGGAAACCCGAGTTTATTAACTGCCGTGATCATGCTTTTTGTAGACGTACCATTGCGGGTCGTTTTGCAAAGCGCAATAAGCGATGAGAGTGACCGGCGTTTCCCCAAAATAGTGAGTGCCAATTTGAGCGCTGCCGGACCGCAGGTCGTGTCATCGGGTTGCTGAATTGGTGTGATATGACTTCTTCCCATAGGATATTTTTAGCGCGTGGATATAGGATAATTGTACGCTTTGCGCGAAGGAGAGACAAGACCTATAGTAGCTTGCTTGCTGCGGCAACGAGGTTGGTCATGAGGGCTGCCACGTTGACTGGGCCTACTCCCCCGGGTGTGGGAGTATAGGATGAGGCTATGTCTTTGATTTCATCTTCCTCATAATCGCCATGAAGTTTGCCTTCATTATCGCGGAAGATGCCGACGCTTACGAGAACAACATTTTCTTTTACGTTATCACGTCGCACAACATTTGGCTTCCCCACGCAACTTATGACGATATCTGCGGCTCGAATTGCGTCATCCGGTTTGGGGGTTTGCGAGTGGACAATGGTGACATTACTTCCTCGTTTGATAAGGGCGTCTGCAATGGGTTTTCCGGCTGTCTCTCCCCTACCGATTACGACGATAGAAGGGGCCTGGCCCTGTTTCTTGACAGGGCCAGGCCCTGTCAATTGCTCAAGAATCATCAGTACTGCGGCGGCGACGGGTACGGGGTAAGGAGAATTGGGGAGGAATCCATCAACGTCTTTTGATAAACGTATATGATCTGCATGAAGATTTTTTGGGAGGGGTCGTTGGACAATGATGCCGTGAATTAAAGGGTCATTGTTGAAATTCTCAATTATTTTTTGCAATTGCTGATCGCTGATGGCGGATGGCTGATGGCATAAAATAAGTTTTGCTCCAATTTTGTCTGCAGTTTTTTGTTTCTGCCTGATGTAGGCGGTAGAACCTGGATCATCCCCCACCTGGATAACGGCAAGGTTCGGGGTAATTCCCTGCTGTTTGAGCTTGCTTACCTCTTGCGTAAGACTGTTTAAGATGGCATCTGCAATGGTTCTTCCGTCGATTTTCATTTTGCGTGCTTGGTAATATCGAGAAGTATGTAGGTGTCGTGTTCAATGAGGAAGTAAAAGCGGATACTTCGATCAACTCGAGCTTGCCAAATGCCTCTTGTTTCGTCAAACTTCTTCGCATGGAGCGACGGGTGGGTAAGATTTTTAAGAAGGTACGCAAGCTGTTTATCAAATTTTTTTTGGATAGCTTTGTCAAACGTATGATAAGAGCGAAGAAAGCGGGGCGCGAAGGAATATATCATGCGTGTTGCTTTAGTACGCGAAGTCCTTCAGCGAGCGTTGAAAATGGCCCAACCGTTTTACCGGATTGGACTTCGCGGAGCGCTTGTTGCAACCGTTTCTCAAGCGGTGATATTTTTGTCTTTACAAGTTCTTCGCCCTTGGTGAGTTCTTTTGGAATTGTTATGACGCTCATAGTTACGTTATACTAGCACAAAAGAGAAAGAGTTTCAAAATTTTTCCGTAATCGCTTTGCCATCGATTTTCATTTAGTAAGACACGTTGCTGCCGCAATCGTATCACTTTTGTCGGTGAAGCGCATGAGAATGACGCCGCTGGTTGCTCTGCCCAGGCGGGGGACGGAATTAATCGGGAGCTTGACAACCTGGCCTTTGACGGAGGTCAGCATGACGCTATCACAGTCCTTCGGTACGATTTGGGAGACCATAACCTTGCCGGTTTTGTCTTTAACTATGGCAACTTTTACACCCTGGCCACCCCGCCGTTGTTTGGGGAAATCGCGGATGGCCGTTTTTTTGCCGATTCCCTTCTCCATAACCGTTAGAAATTCAGCACCTTTTGTAACGTCATTGATGACATCGACAGACACGACGAAGTCATCTTTGGCGAGTAATACGCCGCGTACCCCCATCGTATCCCGGGCAGTTGGACGCACTTCAGTTTCGGCAAACCGTATCGACTTGCCCTCGTGAGTGACCAAAAGGATATCGTCGCTGCCGCTTGTGAGCTTGGCCCACGCGAGTTCATCACCCTGCCTGCCGGCAGGCAGGCCGCCTTCCAGCTTGATGGCGACAATCCCGCTCCGGCGGATATTTTCGTATTCGGTAAGTTTGGATTTTTTTACTGTTCCGTTCTTCGTGGCCATGAGGATGTAGGCCACCCCTTGTTCCTTCTGGTCTGCTTTTTTTAGTGAATAGGAGAGAATTGACGTGACCCGTTCGTTGCCTTCGATGTTGATGAGATTGACCACCGCCTGACCCTTGCTTTGGCGGCTTCCTTCCGGAATGTCCCAGGCGCGTATTTGATACACCCGGCCGCGGTCAGTGATGAAGAGCATGTTGTCATGGGTCGTGGCTGAGATGACTTGATCTATCGCATCTTCGTCTTTGGTTGTCATGCCGATCACGCCCTTGCCCCCACGTTCTTGGGTCTTAAACGTGCCCCGTGCTACGCGTTTGATGTACCCGCTTTGGCTCATGGTGATAATGGTGTTTTCGTTAGGGATGAGCTGCTCATCACTAAACTGCCCGACTTTGCTTTTCACTACCTTTGTGCGTCTGGGATCACCGTATTTCTCCTTCAGCTTCACAAGCTCATCCCGGACAACGGCGAGGATTTTTTCCGGATGGGCAAGGAGATCCGTAAGGTAGCTTATGGTTTCTCTGATCATGGCAAGTTCGTCTTCAATCTTTTGCCGTTCGAGGGCCGCGAGACGCCGCAGTTGCATGTCGAGGATTGCCGTGGTCTGGAGATCTGATAGCCTAAAGCGCGACATGAGTTTGACCTTGGCATCATCGGCGTTGGCACTCTTTTTGATAATGGTGATGACTTCGTCGATATGGTCTACGGCGATTTTTAGGCCCTCTAAGATATGCTCGCGAGCGCGGGCTTCCTTAAGCTCGAATTCGCTTCTCTTGACAACCACATCGTGACGGTGTTTGATGTACTCCCCGAGGATAAGCTTGAGGCTACAGGTTTGTGGCGTATTATCGACGAGCGCTACCGTGTTGACGGGAAATGTTGTCTGGAGGTTCGTATGTTTATAGAGATTGTTGAGAACCTGTTTTGGCTTTGCGTCGCGTTTGAGCTCTACATAGACCCGGATGCCGCGTCGGTCGGACTCATCGCGGAGGTCGCTGATGCCTTCAATCTTCTTTTCTCGGACGAGGTCGGCGATTTTGGCAACGAGCAGGGCTTTATTTACTTGATACGGGAGTTCGGAGATAATGATTGCATTTCTCCCCCCCCCGATGTCTTCGATTTCCGCCCGTCCCCTCACGACGATTTTTCCTCTCCCGGTGGCGTATGCGTTTTTGATTTCTGTAATATCATAGATAATGCCTCCTGTCGGGAAATCCGGACCCTGGATATGCTCCATAAGTTCTTCGACGGTGACATCAAATGACATGGCGTGAGACCCGGTATCAAATGTTGCTTTTCCGATCATCACGCCAATGGCGTCGGCGACTTCATTGAGGTTGTGCGGCGGGATTTTTGTGGCCATACCAACCGCGATTCCCTCCGAACCCATGAGGAGGAGGTTCGGGAGCTTTGCTGGCAAATACATGGGCTCTTTGATGGTGTTATCAAAGTTTGGGGTGAAGGCGACCGTTTCTTTTTCGAGATCCAGAAGCATTTCAGAGGCGATAGCAGAGAGCCTGCACTCGGTGTAGCGCATAGCAGCAGGTGGATCGCCGTCAATCGAACCAAAATTTCCCTGTCCATCGACAAGCATATAGCGCATGGCAAAGTTTTGTGCAAGACGGACGAGGGCTTCATAGACCGGTGCGTCACCGTGCGGATGGAGTTTACCCAATACTTCTCCGACAACTTTGGCGCTTTTGGTATATCGGGCGGTATGAGACATGCCCAAGGAGTGCATGGCAAAAAGAATTCTCCGGTGCACGGGTTTGAGGCCATCCCGGACGTCCGGGAGCGCACGTGACACGATGACGCTCATCGCGTAGTCCAGGTACGAGCGCTGCATCTCTGTGACGATTTCTGATTGGATGATTTTTCCGATGTTCATAATTGGCTGTCATTGCGAGGAGTCTTCGACGAAGCAATCTCACATTGATATGAGATCGCCACGCCCCGCAAAGCGGGGTCTCGCGATGACAAAGCTTTGTACGTTATCTTAAAAATCCAGCAATTAATAGGGCGACGATATTGACCACTTTAATCATTGGATTGATCGCCGGGCCGGCAGTATCTTTGTACGGATCGCCAACGGTGTCGCCGGTGACGGCTGCCTGATGCGCCGGTGAGCCCTTACCACCGAAATGTCCCTCTTCGATGTATTTTTTTGCATTGTCCCAGGCTGCTCCGCCTGTCGTCATGGAGATTGCCACGAATAGTCCGGTGACGATCGTGCCCATGAGCATGCCGCCGAGAGCTGCCGGACCGAGAGTAAATCCCACCGCGATGGGGGCAACCACGGGTATGAGAGCAGGGAGGATCATTTCGCGCAGAGCCGCTTTTGTCACGATGTCTACCGCGCGGCCGTACTCGGGTGTAGCCTTGCCCTCCATTATTCCTTTAATCGTTTTAAATTGCCGCCTCACTTCTACGACCACGGCGCCCGCCGCTTTTCCCACCGCTTCCATGGCCATGGCACCAAACATGTAAGGAAGGGCGGCTCCGATCAAGAGGCCCATGATGACATATGGGTCGTTCAGCGAAAAACTGACGAAAGCACCGTTTGTTCCGAGTTCCTGCGTGTAGCTTGCAAAAAGGACGAGAGCTGCAAGTCCGGCTGACGCAATGGCGTACCCCTTGGTGACGGCTTTGGTGGTATTACCCACGGCATCCAAGGCATCCGTGACGTCGCGTACTTTTTGGGGCTGGTTCGTCATTTCCGCAATACCGCCGGCGTTATCCGTGATCGGTCCGAATGCGTCTATGGCAATCACAATGCCTGAGAGAGCCATCATTGCCATGGTGGCAACCGCAATACCATAAAGTCCGGCGAGGGAGTACGCCACAAATGTTGCCGCAACGATAAGGAGAACCGGCAAAAACGTTGACTTCATCGACACGGCAAGTCCGGCGATGATATTGGTGCCGTGGCCGGTGTTGGCTGCGTCGGCAATTTTTCGCACTGATGCGTATTTCTTGGAGGTATAATACTCCGTGATGATGACCATGCCCACCGTAACCCCAATACCAACAAGCGCAGACAGATAGACATTGATCGCGGTGAGGCTGTTCGTACTCGTAATCATCTGTTGTGTCACGACGTAAAAAAGTCCCGCTGCGATGACTGATGCGGCGATCAGCCCTTTGTAGAGAGCCTCCATAATTCCCTTTTCCTTTCCAAGCCGGACAAAAAATGTACCGATGATGGAGGCGAGGACACCTGCCGCGCCCAATACTAATGGATAAAATAGCGCATTGCCGGAATTCGGTAGTGTGAGCTGCCCCAATAAAATCGCTGCAACCGCGGTAACCACATAGGTTTCAAATAAATCAGCAGCCATTCCTGCGTCGTCACCGACATTGTCCCCGACGAGATCAGCGATCACACCGGGGTTTCTTGGATCATCTTCCGGAATACCTTTTTCAATTTTTCCAACCATATCCGTACCCACGTCGGCGCCTTTGGTATAAATACCACCACCCAGACGGGCAAAGACCGAGATGAGCGATGCACCGAAACCCAGGGCAATCAATGGTTTGACATCCAGCTGGGCGCCATTGCCCACGAGGAAGTACATAAGGCTTACCGCCAAAAGTGCAAGACCGGCAACCATGAGTCCCGTGACCGCTCCGCCTGAGAATGCGGTTGCGAGAGCCTCTTTGAGGCCTGATTTGGCTGCCTGGGCAACACGAATATTGGCCCGAACCGCAATATTCATGCCGATAAATCCGGCAACGGCCGAGCAAACAGCGCCGATGAGAAATCCCACGGCGGACATGGAGCCAAGCCCGATGTACATGAAAACGGCAATAAGGACGGCAAGAACACCGATGGTCGTGTATTCCCGTTTAAGGAAAGCCGCTGCACCCTCGGCAATGGCATCGGAAATTTTATTCATGTCCGGTGTACCTTTGGGAAGCTGAACAATTTGGTAAGCAAGAAAGAGTCCATAGACGACGGCAGTAAAACCCCCTAAAAATGAAAGTTGAAGATATAGATTCATAAAATCCTCCTTTTATTTAGTCATTGCGAGTCCCGAGTCTTTCGAGGGACGCGGCAATCTCAAAAAATAGATTGCTTCGTCGAAGACTCCTCGCAATGACAACAATATTATATATCGAGCGTTGCTGACTTCGCATGTGTTTGGATAAATCGTTTGCGTGGTGGGACTTCGTCGCCCATGAGCATAGTAAACACACTATCTGCAGCGACGGCGTCGGCTATCGTGACCTGTCTCATGACGCGGTTGGTCGGATTCATGGTCGTCTCCCACAGTTGCTCGGGATTCATCTCGCCCAATCCTTTGTACCGCTGGACGTTGGGAACTGATTTTATGTCCTTACCGTGTTTGACAATGATTTGGTCCCGTTCTTCATCAGAGTACGCGTAGTAAGCATTTTTCCCAAACGTCATTTTAAATAAAGGAGGTTGAGCAATATAAAGATGGCCTTTCTCGAGAACATACGGGAGATGTCTAAAAAAGAATGTGAGAAGGAGGGTCATGATGTGTTCACCGTCCACATCTGCATCGGTCATAATGATGATGCGGTGGTAGCGTAACTTTTCCGGTCTGAGACTATCAGAGATTCCCATCCCGAGGGCGATGACCAGAGCTTTGAGTTCTTCAAACTCGATGATTTTATCCAGGCGTGCCCGTTCGGTATTGAGAATTTTACCGCGAAGCGGGAGGATAGCCTGAAATTTCCGGTCTCTCCCTTGCTTCGCCGAGCCACCTGCGGAATCTCCTTCGACAATAAATAATTCGGTTAAAGCTGGGTCACGGGACTGGCAGTCAGCCAGTTTTCCGGGCAGAGTTGATCCCTCCAAAGCACCTTTTCGAATAATTGATTCTTTGGCGGCGCGGGCGGCCAGCCGGGCTTTAGCGGCTAAAAATACCTTTTCCAAAATTGCCCGGGCGTCACGGGGATTTTCTTCAAAATAATTA
>JBBTUC010000098.1:0-1286 GCA_038078675.1 Patescibacteria group bacterium | reverse complement strand
AGGTAATGATCAGGTGAGGTTTGATGTTGCCATAAGAACACTTGCACCGGAACTGGAAATAATGACACCCATCAGGGAGTTGGGAATTACCAGAGAAGAAGAAGTCGCTTATTTAGAACAACATGGGATTACCGTTGAGAAATCCTCGAAGGATTATTCAGTCAACAAAGGAATGTTAGGTACGACAATCGGCGGCAAAGAAACAAAAAACTCTTGGGAACTCCCCCCGGACGCGGTGTACCCAACGGTCATCGATATTGACAGTGCTCCGGAAAATGGCGTGGAAATTATTGTCTCTTTTCACAAAGGTCTGCCAACCGCAGTGAACGGAAAATCGGCAAGTGGCACAAAGATGATGGACTGTCTCGACAAACTCGGAGCAGCCCATGGCGTGGGCAAAGGCATGCATCTGGGAAACACTATTCTTGGAATCAAGGGAAGGGTTGTCTTTGAGGCGCCAGCTGCCCTCATTTTGATCAAAGCCCACAAAGAGCTGGAAAAGCTTGTTCTGACCAAGTGGCAATCCTTTTGGAAGGATACGACATGCGAAACTTACGGCAATTTCCTCCATGAAGGCTTGTATTTTGATCCGGTGGTCAAAGACATTGAGGCACTCATCGATAATAGTCAGCGTGTTGTCACGGGTGACGTCAAAATAAAACTGCACAAAGGCAACATCATCGTTATAGGGGTCAAAAGCCCATACTCTCTCATGGATAAAAAGATCGCGACCTACGGCGAGCAAAATCTGCTTTGGACCGGCCAAGAAGCCGCTGGATTTAGCAAAATCTATGGCGTACAGGGCATGCTTGCAGCAAAAGCGAAACTGTTAGGAGGGGCTTATGAAAATTAAATTCGATAAAATTCCATCGCTTTTAAAAAACGTGCCACTTTCTAGTGAATCCCAATTTCAGGAGTCTATCAAGCCCAAAGAGGGGCTCGTTATTGCCGTGCAAGCTTTAGATAGTGAAGCGAAAAATAACATACTCGAAACTACCGACGGAAGATTGGGAAAACTTGTAACAGGTGACATTGTTCCAGCGGTGTTAGGAAAAAGAAGAGCGCTTAAGGAGTATGCCGGTGATATCCCATCAACACTTACCATGGGCGATGAGCTATATTGGCTGTGCGAAAGTGGATTGGTCGGTGAAATTAAAGGCCTCAATGAACGCTGGGGAATCCCTATGAAGGTTACGGTACTTGGCGCGCTTATCAACGATGGAAAGACAATCAACATGAAGGATTTCGCTATCCAATGGAAAAAGGATGTAATCAAAAGCGTACCA
>JBBTUC010000097.1:0-5777 GCA_038078675.1 Patescibacteria group bacterium | reverse complement strand
AAACCACCCACCAAAATATTTCCCTAAATAGTGCGGGTTTCCCACGCAATAGGCATAAATTGCTTGATCTTTCTGCCAATCGCTCGCGTAAGAAGCAAGTGTATCTTTTAATTTTTTTGGGACAACAAAGGAATTTTCATATTCAGGAAACACCCGTGAAAAATTCCTATGTATAGCGTCCCCAAAGCGAAAATACAAAAACCAACTGACATAACTATAATAAAAAATGTCGAATTTCGCTTTTGGAAAAATAGCATGGACAACCGGTAGACACCTGACAACGTCTTTCGTTAACTCTTCTTCCAAAAAACGCATTGAACCTTCAGATTTCAAATAACCTGGCTCTAAAAATATATTCATCAACATCTGATACGCGAGGACTCCTCGTAACTGCTGTCGCATAGCGATATGAAGCTCCCTGTTGGTAAAGTCCAGAGCAACAGGCTGCTGCGACGCTAATATTTCCCATTCCCCTAAATAGAGAGTTCCGGCAAGTAATTGCCGTGTCGCAGTTAATAATTTTCGACTATTCAGGACTACGCGTGCGTCGCACCGATTCAGTTTTCCACCATGCTCAAGAACTTCTGCGCTTAAAACCCAGTCATCGGTTGGTAACGGATAAAAATCATGATCGTAAAAATTGTCAACCAGCTTAATACCACCAACTTTAGCATACATATCAAGCGTAATACCAAAGTTTTTTCCTTCTGCTCTCCCTATGTAGATATTTTTTACATACTCCTCAACACGCTCTTTGAAAGATAAAAACTGACTCAAATTGGGACATTGTTCAAGAGATGACAAGTCAAAAACTGATTTCCCTACCACCATATCGCCATCATGTTGATGAAACTCTTGGAGCATGCGCTCTATCCAATGATGGTCAATGATATTATCCGCGTCCGCGGATAAAAGATAGTACCGATCTTTTCTCATGCTATCGACATAGCGATACACGACTTCATCAAATCCTCGTTTCCGGGCTGCCGACACTCCTTTGGTTTTCTCATCAATCACATAAACATTTGGTATGTTATTATCTACAATCCATTCGCGTATAATATCATGCGTCCTGTCGGTACTATTATTATTCACAACAATCACTTCAAAGCTCGTTAAGGAAAAAGCACTACCACTGTGATCTTGCTGATGTATCAACGCATCAAGGCAATGGATAATCACTTGCTCTTCGTTATATGCAGGGATAATAACACTCGCTTGGCAATCACGACTGAGGGGAGATTTGATCCGTTGACCAATAGGAATATCTAAAATTCCATCATACTGTCCTTGGCGTGCAATATAGTTTCGGTATGGACTCATAATCTATACGATTATACCAAGTAAACCTACCCGCACTGCTGGCAGACGAATGAGGATCGAAGTTTCATAACGTGAACGCATTATAGCACTTGAAAAAATGAGAAGTTACGGGTTTGGTACTCGCGCGATGCGGGAGGTAAGTGCTTGAGCAAATCGTTCTTCAGTGAGCATATAGACCGTATCAGTCCCCTGTACTCCAGGGTTGTCGTAGGAAAATTGTCGTTTCATTTCTTTAAATCCGAGCTTCCCAGCAAGCGCACCGTCTACAGAAAGATCGTCGTTCTCAACATACAGAAGAATGACAAGTGGATGCTTCGTCTTTTTTTGTAATTGATCGGCATGGTGTTTCTCGAAAACCTCAAGGAGTGTTTGTGCTATCCCGCTTTCTGCCTGCTCTCCCGTCGCTCGATCAGTCCACCAGTTTAACTCTCTATGCGCTGCATCACTTGAAACAAGGCCGTGTGATTGTAAATACCTGAGGCGTTTGCGACCATCTAAATCATCATAAGCATACACAAACCCCACGTCTTTCGTGCCTTCAAAGACACCTCGAAGCATATGCCGCTCGTCGCCAGTCATCCATCGGAGGAGCTCTTTCTCTGACATCGGTTCTCGGCTTGTTGACTCAAATGGATTGAGGGCACCGGCTGACTCTTGATCCCATTGTTGCGTAGTGGCGATGTCTCCTTCACGTTCAGGACTGACGGCGCGGATAGATACCGGCTCGGTCTTTACAAACTCGGAAAGCTTGGGTAATTCAGATATATCTG
This sequence comes from Patescibacteria group bacterium, assembly GCA_038078675.1. Taxonomy (GTDB): domain Bacteria; phylum Patescibacteriota; class Microgenomatia; order UBA10105; family UBA927; genus JBBTUC01. Next base: position 3,684 of record JBBTUC010000097.1, on the reverse strand, counting down.
GGCTTAGTTGTACTTCTAGTACCATACTATCTATATCCCACCGGTTTTTCCGTCAGGGTCATGGAGAGGCTGACTTTTCTCTGATCCGGTTTGATTTCCTCTACGCTACAGGTAATCTCCTGTCCGACTTTTGGTTCCTCCCCCGGAGAAACCTTGCTGATATGGATGAGGCCCTCTATGCCGGGACTAAGCGAAACAAATATGCCAAAGGGCGTTACGCGCGTAACGGTTCCTTTCACCACCTGATCCTTTTCAAACATATCCAGGACATGCTCCCACGGATCAGGAAGAAGCTGCTTGAGAGAGAGCGTGAGTTTTCCCGTTTTCTCGTCTACCCCCACAATTTTGACCTTCAGTGAGTCGCCAACTTTGAGATATGCATTGGGATCATCGACTTTCTCCCAGGCGATTTCAGAAATGTGGATCAAGCCTTCTACATCGATGGACTCCCCTTCTTTACTGACAGCAAACTTGGCAAATGCACCAAAGGGTACGACACCCGTAATCGTGGCAGCCACGCTCTGCCCGACGGGGACAAGGGCAAGCACTTCTTTTTGTTTAATCAGCGCCTGTCCTTCGGCGGCAGCTCGCTGAGAAAATACCAATCGGTTCGTAGCTTTATCGACTTCAATAACTTTCGCTTTCACCCGTCTCCCGGAGACGCGATCCTGCTGTTTGGCGACATCACTATCAAGTTGCGACTGTGGAATATAGCCTCGAATTCCTCCGTAGTCGACCAGAATCCCGCCGCGTACGGGTTCTTTCAAAATCACTTCTGCCGCTTCTCCGCTCTTCTGGAACGCTTCAAGCTCCGTCCAGCGCTTCTCAAATATATTTCTTCGTAAACTGACAACCGGATTTCCCCGGTCATTTTCCTCGACAATCACCTGGCAGACGACCTTGTCTCCGGGTTTAAGCGCCATAAGGGCCTCTTTGTAGGTCTCAAGCTCGCGGTCTATGACCACGCACTCGGTTTTCCGACCAATATTGACGGTAATTTCTTTAGGGGAAACTCTAACGATCGTCCCCTCCAGGACGTTACCTTTCTTGAGGCCTTGTAGCTGATAGCCGGTGATGGCCAAAAGCTCCTCCATTGTCTGGGGTTGTTTTGAAGATTTTAGTGAAGTTTTCGAGGAAGTACCGACTTCTTTTTTATTTTTGAGCTTTGAACTTTGAGTTTTGAGTTTGTCTTTTGCCATTCATTCATACCGCCTTTCATTTAGAGTTTATCTATTATACCCGATCCCCGCGCTACACACAACGAGTCAGTGCATCACGAATAGGAGAGGATTGATCGTACGTACGGAAGCTTGACGCGGGCAACAAGTTTTTTATCTGCAGTCACCAGATCACATTGTTTTATTTTCGCTAAGATCACGTACGCGGCATCATAGACTGAAATGTGATATTGCCGTGAGAACGTAAGACATTCGCCAACGAAGATTCTTGTTGCGGTAACGACGGGCAGATCGAGAAGAAGAAAATTCTTCCAAGCTTCCTGGGCATCCAAACGAGATAGGCTTGCTTTGTACGCCAGAATATTTGCTATTTCATAAAGGAGCAAGTCCGGCGCGCTCACCCGGGCGTCTCCTGCTATATAGCGATCGCGGAGTAAAAGAGCAGCTCCCACGGCCTCATCCTGCTCGTGTATGATCCATTTATAGACAACCGACGCATCAACAATGATCATTTCTACTCCTCTCTCATCTGCCGTATCGCCGCGGTCGCATCAAATCCTTTAAGTTTTCTTCCCAGACGGAGCGCTGTTGCATCAATTGTCGCGATCAACTTCACCGCGGATGCGCGATCTCTATTGACGCTATCCGTGTCGACTTTTTTTCTCACCACCGCAGACAGACTCATGCGTGTTCTCGCCGCTTCTTCCTTCAGCTGTAAATAGATGTCTTCAGGAAATCGGATATTGGTCGTAATGTAGTTCATAGTAATACTATTGTATCATTGTATTGGAATCTGTCAAGCACGAGTGGTCAATATACATCCTCATGCGTTCCGACGATAAATAAACTCATGAATATCCTTTTTCGTCCGCAATACCTTTGTTTTCCCCAAACGATGATCCTCGACCGCTTCCTTTATCAACTTGTCATATTTATTTCTCCGAACAATCAAACTCGGATCACCGAAAGAAACATGCCAATGAAGATGCTTGGAATCCTGATAGCCACCAACGTTTGTAATGATTCTGCATGAACCATGTTCTTTTACAACATTAACGGCTACCCGCCGAATGACGGAAAATAATTCGCTGAGAAGTTTCTCATCGCATACCGGAGAGAGAATATCGGGGATGTGTGTTTTAGGAATCACGACGATATGGACCGGCCAATGCGGCTTGGTGTGATGAAACGCCAAGACGCGGTCTGTTTCAAAAACCACTTTCACCTTCGTCCGCCCGCTAATTACTTCATCACAATAAAAATCATCCATGAAGGTATTATACATCGCAACCATGGGTACACCACGGTATCTAAGAAGTATCTAAAAAGTACGTGATTCCCTTGGTGTATAAACTATACAGGCTCGATTTTTGTCAAATAGTCCAAAGGTACTTGATAAAATCGTATTTTCCCCCGATCTTGAAGCTCTCGGGCTCTTTCTCTGCTCATTCTGTGCATACCTGCGTGTAAGCGTTGCAAGTATTGATCCGGCACATCACCCACATCAACCGTCAAAGTACTTGCATACTCATCACAATGCAATATATGGGTTTGCCCAACTGCTTTTACCTCATCCGGCGGGACAGAAAACTCCAGAAGAAATAACTCAGGTGGACCATCAGCGAGAGTCCATTGACCTCCACCACGGTATGCGATGATAAACTTCAGAGAAGAATCTTTATCTGGTGTTAAGTTTGACTCACCGCTATAACCCATCAGCGGAGGCGTGCGTTCATAACCAAATAATGCGCCGGCATCCTGTATGGCGTCGAGAGCCAATTTATCTGTGGCATGATACAGCGTTATCCGTTCTGGGGACATATAAACACATATTATAGGACAAAAGGTGATTTTTCCCAACTGTGGTGCTTCAAAAAACCGCTTCCTTGCTCTATCGCCTTGACCGATAACAGCCTCAGTAGTAACATGGCCGTACAATGTTTCATAAAATGCTATTCCTCAATTTTGAACCTGGCAATCTCAAACCAGAATATTGGCGTCGGATCGACAAAATAACGAAACAAAAAGTACTCCTCAAGGCCGACTCTCCCGAAGTAAAAAATCACCTCAATGACGCTGACTGTTTACTCCTCAAGCTGGGAATGGGTGCAGATAAGGCACTTATCGATAGCATGCCGAAGTTAAAATATATCGGCATGTATGGTACGGGATTCGGTCGGATTGATGTGGCGTATACCGCCAAGAAAGGAATTACGGTGTGCAATATCGCAGGGTATGCAACCGAGGGCGTTGCGGAATTTGTATTTGCTTCACTTCTTGAATACCTCCGCGAGGTAACGCGTGCAAAAAACCAAGCGCAAACGGGAAACTATTTGGAAGCAAGTTATACAGGAACGGAAATCAAAGGGAAAACATTTGGGGTAATCGGACTTGGCCGCATCGGCCTGAGGGTCGCCGAACTCGCGTCAAAAGGCTTCGGCGCTCATGTTCTCTATTGGTCACGCGAACAAAAAAAAGACGTGGAAAAAGTAGGAATAAAATACAC
>JBBTUC010000096.1:0-1542 GCA_038078675.1 Patescibacteria group bacterium | reverse complement strand
AGGTTTAGGAAACCTCTGCTCTATCCATTGAGCTACGGGAACATAGTTATATTTTAGCTTGTAATCGTCTTCGAAACAAATTCTCCGTAAATCCTCCCTTTTCGATAAAATCATGTTCTGCTCTTGCAATCTGCCGCGAGAGGAGATACGTCGCCATATGGCAAAGCGTTAAAAGGAGATTGGCAGCCGTTTCCGGATCTTCTGGCAGTTTTGGTTTTTCTTTTAGGTCACCTAGGTCACTTAGGTTACCTAGGTCAGTAAGAAAAGCTGCTCGTTTTCGAAACGCCTGGATCTTCGGATGAATTTTGGGCCATACGGCTAGCTTTCTCTGTCTTAAAAAATCCTCATAATCAGTAATGAGTTCTTCAATAGAGGCTTCTGCCACTCCTAGAAGCTTAATCTCACCTTTTTTTGACGTCCTACTTTGACCTACCCCCTCCACAATATTTTGCTTGCCGGAACGGGCTGCTTGCACCATCTGATCGATCGTCCGTCTTTGTGGAATTTCCCGTAGGCCACCTAGGTTCCCTAGGTAACTTAGAAATCTCTTACAAAACTCTACCGTCAAATCGTGTATAATCTCACTATAGCGGTAGGTGAGAAGATATTTATGTTTAGCTAACATAAGTCACCTAGGATACCTAGGTCACCTACCATTGTACACGGAATGTAGCTCAGTTGGTAGAGCGGCACGTCAAACGTGACAGCCGCGTTTGACGCGGCGCACGGTTCGCACTTGAAAAAATGGTCGGGGTATAGCGCAGTTGGTAGCGCGCTTCGTTCGGGACGAAGAGGTCGCCAGTTCGAGTCTGGCTACCCCGACCATTTTTCCAGTGTAAAGGTTCACTCAGAAAGTTGCTTTGCAACTATTCTGAGACCGCGAGGTCGGCAGTTTCCCGCGAAGCGGGATCAGGCTTCGCCTGACAAATCCCGCCATTCCGACCAAATTTTCCTCCTAGAAATACCATCGCGGATGGGGTATAATACTCCCCATGAACCTTCACCTTACGCGCTCGGGAGAACCGCTTCCCCCTCCTCCCATAGACGTCGTCCTTGCTTCCCAATCCGTAGGCCGGAAAACCCTTTTGGAAAAGCTGGGCCTCCGGTTCCGGGTGGCCCATACGAGAGTCGATGAAGATACTATTACTCACCCCGACCCGCACGCCCTCCTCAAAAAGCGGGCAATGGCTAAGGCCGATGAGGTCGCACGCCACCCACGGGTCTATACCCTTTCCGAAGAGTTTAAAACACTCGTCATTACCGCCGACTCTATGGCAATCCTCGGCAGAAAGACCTATGGAAAAGCCCGTGACCGTGACGATGCACGCGAGATTATTAAAGCGCTCATGGATAAAACACACGCATTTACCACAGCCGTCGTCGTGACTCTTTTTGAAGGTCACGCCGTGAAGCAACGCTGGGAAAAAACAGTTACCACGAAAGTCACCATGAGGAAGCTCTCCCAAGCGGAACTGGAGTTCTACGTCACCCGCTACGACTTCACGCGCTTTGCAGCTGGCTACGCCCTCAACGAACCGCCGT
>JBBTUC010000095.1:0-26843 GCA_038078675.1 Patescibacteria group bacterium | reverse complement strand
TTTATATTTTACCGTTTCTCAGAATATGGTCTTACTATACGGGGTACACCCTCTAGAGATTATACAGAACATAAATATGGTTTGGGTGACCTTTTGCCTGAACCTGCATCATTACCGACAAACGCATTACTTGTTGAACTCATGGGGCCTGGCGAACTATACAGATCGTTACAGCAGGAAGGATTAAAAATTTCTGGCATTGCAGTGACGCTTACTGACCTCCGAAATATACGAACACGTCTCTTTGACTATGCACACAAAAATTCTTTCGTAACTGGTGACATACTCGATAAACGAACATGGATAAAACTTGATAGACGGCTCGCAGGAAGACAGGCCGATCTGATTGTCTGTTCACCTGGCGGAGGCGATGTAAGTATCCCAAAATCAACACGAGTATATGCAGGATTGCTAGATCGAACATATCGCTTGCTTGGGCCAGACGGTAGACTGGTCACCGATGTTCCTGCAGAGTTTAAACCCTACTTTGATCAACTAGAGGAGTCGTGTAGAGAACACAACATTCTGTTTGAAAAAAAACGTATACCGCCCTATTCTGAAGTCTACAATGGAAGCATGATGATACAAAAAACGGAAAGATCCCCTAAAACTCTTATGAATATTTTTGCCGATATTTCCCATCTTTGAAGGCATATTCGACAGAAAATAGCAACGATTAAGATAAAAATCCTAACAATGATATATTGTGCAATGTTACACTAGAACAACATGTTGATATATAGTAAGTGTATCAGAAGCAAGCGTGGACCATGAGTATGTACCAAAAAACTTTTTCGGCCGTTTCACTTCCCTTGTTAATTTTTCATTAAGGTCTTTTTCGTCCAATGGATTGAAGTAGGTGACTTGATCCCCAAGTATTTCATGAAAGACCGGAATGTCAGATACGATCACCGGACATCCGAAAGAAAGTGCTTCAAGGGCCGGAAGACCAAAGCCTTCCATGAGAGACGGAAATACAAGCGCAGTGGCATGGGTATAGAGATTGGTGAGTTGCCCGTCGCTGGCTTGCCCGAAAAAAATAACCCGATCCTCAAGCGCGAGCGCATGGACAAACGACTTTATTTGTCGATAGAAAAAATCCTCCCTGCCGACGAACACAAGTTTTTCCTTACGATGTAGAAATGCCCGCAGCAACGTCTCAAGGTTTTTGTGCGGATAGGCGTTTCCAACATATAAATAGTATGGTTCTAAAACGATACTCTTTTGCTTATTGCTTATTGCTTTTTGTCTTATTATGGCTTCATCCACTCCCTCATACGTCACGACAATTTTATCTGAATCAATCTGAAAGTGATCGATAATTTCCTGCTTCGTCGTTTGGGAGACGGCAATGATTTTTTGTGCCCGTCTTAGGCCTACCGCAAGGGCAAGATGATATCCCAGCCTCCGTAGTTTATAAAGCGGCATTGGAAGTGTCGACGCTTTCCCCGTATCAAAATGAAGAATAGTCAGATCGTGAATTGTCACTACAAACTTTCCCGGATAAAAAATAGGGACATTAAAATAGGGAATATGAACTAAATCGAGATGTTCACCCATAAACATCCACGGCATTAATATCTGTTCGGCAACACTGTGCCAGTGTATATCAACAACTCGCCTTTCCCATCTCTCATTTGGAGGATTCCAACAATCATCACGAACGAAAACAATGTATCTGTTTGTTTTATCAAGCTGGGCTAGCTCACTTATAAGATTACGGATATATCTCCCTACTCCTGTTTCATTGATAAGCCGTGCGTCGATACCTATTCTCATAAAAATGAACGAAGTTTTATACCAAAAAGAACCAGGGAGGATACAAGAGGACTATAACGCTTTCGGTAATGCTTGTTGTAAAAAAGTTTCATCGCACCATAAAAATGCTTCCTCGTTTCCCTACGCAACTCATCGTTTGCGTGGGCCAATCCGCTTTGATGCTTCTTATGAAGAATGCATACATGAGGATAAAATTGAATCTTCCAACCGGCCTTCCGAATACGAAAGCACCAATCAATGTCCTCTCCGTACATGAAAAACGCCTCATCCAAAAGTCCCACATGCTCAATAACTTCACGCCGAACGAGAAAAAATGCCCCGGAAATACAATCGACGTCATGAATCTCCCCCATGGATTTATACCCCTGGTGATACTGCCCGAATATCCGTGAAGCCGGAAAAAATTTCTCAAGTCCAAAAAAGTACGTAAGAGACGCCCAAGGGCTCGGAAATCCTCGGTGGCACGCCGGATCCATGGAACCATCAGAGAGTTGAAGAAGGCACGTCAGCGCTCCCACGTCGATATGTTCGTCCATATAATGGACAAGCTTGTCAAGTACACCCGGACCAATCTCGGTATCGGAGTTGAGAAGCAAAACATATCGCCCCTTCGATGCGGCAACTCCCTGATTGTTTGCCGCGGAAAAACCCCTATTTTCTTTATTCCGTATAATCTTGAAATTGGAAATTGCTTCCGGGCTTCCATCGCTTGAAGCGTTATCAACGACTATCACTTCCCGCCGATCGGACTCTTGAATTGATTGCTCTATAGAGCGCAGGCATGCCGAGAGTAGCTCCCGTGTATTGTGATTGACGATAATAATTGATAGATCAGGCATTTTTGTCGGTTTCATACGCATCCCTTCCACACGTTCTCCTGAATTGAGGCAATACGGTCCCAGGTGTAGTCACGCACAATCTTATTTCTGCCATCCCGCACCATGGAATTCTTACGCGCGGAGGAAGACAACAGAACGTCTACGCTTTTTAACAACTCTTCTTTCGTATTTCCTATCATCAGTTCTTTTCCGCCGGTCACGGTCAGTCCCGCAGCCCCCTTTGTTGTGGTCACGACGGGAAGGCCGCTTGCCATGGCTTCTAATATTTTGAAACTCGTTCCCCCGCCGATCCTGATGGGAGCCAGGAGAACATCTGCGTTATGAAACTCTTCTTCAATCGTTTCCACATGCTCAAGGAGCATTCCTCCCTGACTTTTTATATATGATCGGAGATGAGCAGGCATTCCCCTCCCGACCACCCGGAGCGTCGCTCCTTTATAACGCCCTCGGAGAGACGGCCAGATATCTTTGAGAAGCCAACCTACGGCATCTCGGTTCTGCATCCAGGTAAAACTTCCGACAAACAAAAATACCGGAGCTGTGCTCTCCTTCTTTATTTTCATATGAAAAGATGATACGTCAACACCATTGGGTACAACACGAACAGGTATTTGCCCGCCTACGACCTTTCGAATGACTGCTGCATCATCCTCTGACACAGCGATAAGTTCGCGCGCACTCCTCCAAATCCGTTCTTCCCAATACCGAAGCTTGACGACATCCCAATAATACCCCGGCCTCAAGGGAGTAATCCGAAGTCGACGGACATATTCCGTGTACACCTCGTGTTCAATATTATGCGTTGCAATAACTACGGGAATATCGGTCTTAGGGAGCGACTTCCATACATACCAAGGTTCAATATGAATGAGATCATAGGAACGGGTTGCAAGCTCCCGGGCAATATTCTCCCGGAGAGCCGCGTGGTCGTAGGAGGTCAACAAGAGCGGCATAGGCCCCAATACCGATTTGATGACATAGTTCGGCTGCCAGGCATGCCCGCGATAATAGGTCAGTATTTTTTTACAAAACGGAATATCGCGTTCGTACTGCTTCTCACTCTCGGTTCGAAGAAACGTACAAAGAGTAATCTCGTGGCTCTTGCCCAGTCGTGAAAGAAGATTGTATATGCGAACCTGTCCTCCTGAATACAAAGGGTACGGCAGGATGGCGGAGACAAACAAAACTTTCATAAAGTCAAGTATCATGTCATCCTCGGGCTTGACCCGAGGATCCAGCTTTAAATAAACGCTGGATTCCCGCTTTCGCGGGAATGACAAGTCATTTGGGTTTCGTCAGGTCAATAATCGCAAATTTGTCGTTTCTGACAAGCACCGTATATCGATTGGCAAGATCCTTCGTTTCAAAATCATTGTCCGACGGAGAAACCGTCACATAGTGAGTCGCTCCCATCGCCTGTTTCTTGTCTATATCAAAACCAATCGGCCACCCCTGACGCTTGGTCTGATAGAGAAATGTCGTGTCGCCGCCATAGGGCGCGATCACCTTCGCGTCTTTCGGCAGAAGCGTATCTGCGGCTTGTCCTGCCTCAACGATTTCGGGGTGGTTTATCCAGTAAAACGAGCGAATTGTGTACCATGAAAAGGCAAGCATGAATAATACGCAGATAGTAGACAGTAGATACGAGATGGGTCGGGAAAAAATCTTATTGGAAAGAAGAAATGCAAAACCTTTTCCTGCATATACACTAATCACCGGGAGGAGAAGTATTTGGTAGTAATCATGCTGCACATTACCGCGCGCTATAATCACCATATAGAGTAATCCCCCTACGATCCACCAACGAAAAAGCCATCCCTCTTTATTGGATGGAGTGACAAGAAAGCCTAAACCCAATGGTAAGAGGCCCCAGTAACCCAAAATAATCTCCCCCAAACGCTTGGCAAACAGCCAATAAAACCATGCGCCTTTAAACCGGATGCCGCCTTCATTAAAAAGCCACGCATACACCGCTATTCCCTCGGGATACTGCAATATCCACTGGTGCCAAACCGCGAGCGGTAATAATCCAATTATCCAATAAACCAATAATCCAATAAACAAATTCAAAGAAAATCCGTAACGACGAAAGAATAGATATGGGACGGGCAGGAGAAGAAAAATTGCCATAGGCTTGACGAGAAGGGCAAGCGCCGCGGCCATTGCCGCAAGTATCAAAAGTTTCCAGCCTGTTGCTTTCATCACCAGATACACACTGAACACTGCCCAAAATACCATGAATGGATCAGGAAGAATTGAGCGGCCGTAATACACACTGTAGGGAAGGACAGCATAGACACCTACACCGGCAAGTGCCGTGAGTGCTCCGGTTGTCGGCAGCATAAGAAGATACAACAAAATAAGAGTCCCTACGGAAGCGGCGACCGTCACGAGGCGAAGAATAAGCTCCAAGGGAACGCTTGGAAAAAGCCTGCCGACGCCATAGCCGACAGATTGATAGAGGGGAGCTTCAACCATCCGCCAACCCATAGGGTTGTCCTTTCCGGAGGGGATATTGGAAAGGTCATTAAACCTCGGACGAAGCGGATCAAACCCGAACTTGACGAAGTTTCTTGCAACCGCCGCTGTGTCATTTTGCCGCCAACTATGCCAATCTGCTATTGTGCTGGTAAAACCATAAAATCGGGTGCCAACGGCAATCATGAGAAGAAAAAATAGGATAAAGGGTATAATTTTTTTCATTGCGTGATGAGCGGTTTTTCCATTTCGGTAACACTTCCACTTTCGTCAAACTGAAACACTTTTTGTGTTTGAGATCCCCTGACTACGGCATCAAAAGCTTGCTCGAGCGTAGGCCACAGGAATATCCGTATGTTTGGTTTTTGGAAAATCAGCCACAAGGCATCCGGGAGCCCCACCGGAAATACCCATGCTTCACCACTTCGGATCGGCACATTGACAAAGTGAAATTCCATTGTTTTTTGATCCCAATTATTCTCGTATGCTCCGTTCATAGCAACGATAAATCTCCGTGATTTTTCTCCTGCCTCGGACCAATCACGTTGGATTTGCTGAACCTGTATTATCTGATAAAGACAAAATATACCTACAAGGAACACAACGCTTACGGCCGCAATAGCTTTACCGTTACTGAACAAAAAAAGGTGGAGCTGTTTTAATACGACGACAAAAATAAATACGATACCGATTGACGACATGTAGCTATATCGGGAGGACATGTTCCCGAGGCCCAAAAACGGCAGGAGAGAAATGACAAAAAAGAGAAATCCGAACACGTAAATTCTCCGGTCTTCTTTACCTATATGTTGGTGATACTTCTTATAAATGTAAGTGATGATGAATCCGAGGAGGACAATGAAGAGTAGAGCGACCCCGCCATGCACTTTCATGCTACTCCTCGCCGCCTGATAAACAGGGGTTGCAATAGGACCAAAGAGTGTCAGGGAAAAATACCCTAATGCATTTCCGACGGCATTAAACGGCAACTTGAGAAGATTATAATTGTAATCTCCGCTTAACCAGTGGCTTGACGCAACATAACGGACAAGAAGATAGACCGGCAGAGGAAATAACAGAAGTTTAGGAAAACGCGCTTTTTTGAAAAAAATAGTTTTATATAACAGCATGAAAAAAGGAGTAACAATTCCTAATTCATGAAATAACAATGAAAGAATAAAAAAAACAAAGGAGGCGATAAAATACATGGGTTTCTTTTTTTCCTCCCAGGAAATATAAAAGAGGAGGCTTGCGAGGGAAAAAACCGCCGTAAATAGAAAACCGGTAGCCGAAATCCAATACACCGCTTCGGAATACCCGCTAAGAATCAGAAACAGAAATGCCGTGAGAGCAGACAGAAAAAGGTTTCGGAATATCTTTTTGGCAAGCAAAAACACAAGTGCTACCACAATACCGTGGAGAAGAATGGACACGAAATGATAGACCATCTGATTAAGCCAAAATACGGAGTACATAAAAAGAAAATAAATTCTCGCTCCCGGCCGGTAGAAAAACCCGGCAGAATCGATAAATGGCTTATACCAATCAGAAAAATTTCCGGTCGCTGCCCATCGGAACCACGTAAAGTCATCTCCCACGAAATAATTGCCCAAGATCGGGGACAACAAAAGGAACGTCGCAAGAAAAAGTAATACAATAATTGCCAGTGGCGACAGGATAAGCCTTTTACACTCGTTATATATATCCAAAGAGTTATGCTGATACAGGCGGATAGTACCCAACACAATGCCCGTGAGTAACCATGTAAAAAACGCGACCTTTGATGCTTCAAAAACGTCGATAAAAAAGGCATTCAGCAAAAGTCCGGCGATACCGGCGACAAAACCGATAATAAAGCTTCTCGCCACGGGCGAGTCTACGTCCGGTAACACTTTCCGAATGTATACGCCGATAATGATAAATATCGCAAAAAAGAATCCAAACCCTAACAATCCTACCTCAGCAAGCATTCGGAGATAGCTATTGTCAACAGCCATTCCCACGGATCCGTATCCGCTTCCAAAAAAAATATTCCTCGTAAAAGCCGCCATCGCTCTCGGCCATTCCCCCTGAAACCTGGTGGTAAAGGATAAATCATACGCGAGAACTTTTTTTAATAAATAATCTCCGTCTATAATAAATACTTCTGCCGATGTCGTTGCCACTCTTCTCTTCGGTTCATAAAAAAAATGGGACAATTTTCTCGTAATCGGCGAGAGAGAAAGATTGATATACCCTGTCCCTTGAGGCAAATTTTCACCCGTAGGCTCATTGGGCTCGACCAGAAGGACCGCGGTTTCCCCGGCCAAAGTAAACGACTGTACAATATACATGGCCGACGAGCTAGCGAGAGCATTCAGGCTTACGATGTTACCGGATAGTTGCCGCATCACCATTTTGTCGGAGAAATATGTACCCGGCACTTCTATCGAATGACCCATGGTATTGCCTGTTTTTGCATTCACGACGACATCAATCTCCTTAATCGAATTTCCGAAACGATCAAATAACCCACCGGTAACGCTTAAAAAAAACAGAGTGACGACGATAATGACGGGAATGGAAAAGAGGACGAGCTTTTTCTTCTGCATGAGAAGGACGATCCCCAGGGATATAAAAAAAGCAAAAAATGAAATCCTCGATACCGTCATAAACAGCACGATAAAACCTAAAGAAGCGGTCGCAAAGAGAAACCCCTTCCAAAGCCAATTTCGAAACCCAAAAATCAGAGACACAATAATGGGAAGAACTAATACGAGATACGCCGCGAGATCATAGTGTCCGCTGAATGTCGAGGAAACACGCGACAGAGACGAAAGTCGTATCGGGACCCCCTTGGCAAACTCTTCATTCATGGTGAGGAATGCCGGGAAACCCACATATTTTTGTCCGATGCCGTATATCGAAACCGCAAGAAGAGTTACTGTAACTACGACGGCGATATATGGGAGATATCGTTTATCTTTCATGGCTGCGTAGGCCACAAAAAATAGACTCATGTACTCCATCCGGCGCAAAAGGCTTAAAAAAGCGACGTTGGGGTATACGTCACTGATGGACGGAAAAATCAAGAGGATACCATGAAGGGTTGCGACTAATCCTACTATCCAAAAGATGAGAATCGGCAATGTCAATGGCGTCCGGAGCGTAATTTCTCTCCGCACTACGAGGAGTCCCCAAAAGAAAAGAACAAAAAGGACAATAAAATCCTCTATGCGCACATAGACCCAGGTATGCCTGATATCCAAAAGCGGCAATTTCGGGTACAGAGGAATGATAGCCAGCAATACGAGGGTACTGACCAGCATGATGTGTTCTTTACACCATTCTAATAGCTTCTTCATAGATGAGAGAGAGATCCCGTTTACCCATGATACGCCCTCCGATAATGGCTGCCAAGGCTTTTGCCGTAAGCATGAGCCGTATAGTAGCACATGAGGCCAATGAGTGGTGTTTCCGGTAAAAATACATAAGTCCCCGATAGATATTCACGACCGGTGTACGGCTCCCCTTACTACTAGCCGCCCCGGCGTGGATAAACCGGGCATCCGGACAGAAAAAGACTTCATATCCTTTCTTATTAGCGCGGTAAAGAAAATCTATTTCCTCCATATACATGAATATCCCCTCATCAAATAAACCAACATCCTCAAACGCTTTTTTCTTACCCATCAAGCACGCGCCCGAAACCCAGTCAACCGACGTTGTGGTATCAGGAGAATATCGCGTTGCGCCCCAATAGTCTCCCTTGGCAAACAGCATAAGAGCCACAACGGGGAGTGAGTAAAATGGACCGCAAGAGGCTTGGGTTGAGCCGTCCTCATTAAAGAGTTTCCCTCCGGCAAATGTCTTCTTCCTGTCCACTATAAACCGATACAACGCCCCAATCGCATCATTTTGAACAACTATGTCAGAGTTAAGGAGGAGGACGTACTCCCCTTTTGCCATTTTAATCGCCTGATTATTGGCTTTACCGTAACCCAAATTCTCTGTATTGCACACCAATTGTACTTGAGGATATTTCTTCCTCAATAGTTCGGGAGAACCGTCTGTCGAGGCATTATCAACCACAATTAGTTCAAATGAGACACCTGAACTCTTTAGGCTTGTGAATACTGAAATCAAGCAACGCTCAAGAAGCGCGCTTGTATTATAACTGGGGATAACAATGGAAATATCCATATCAGGGTGTCATTCCGGGCTTGACCCGGAATCCATCTTTACGAAAAAATGGATCCCGGCTCGGGGGCCGGGATGACAAATGAGTGACTACTGAAATAAACGCGCGAACTTAAGAGTGTAACGCAAATCTTTTGACCGGTACCGGATATGTTTGGCGGGCACTCCCCCCACGAGACTATAGGGCTCTACATCGTGGGATACCACCGCGCCGCTTGCCACGACTGCACCCTTTCCGATATGAACTCCCGGAAGAATCGTCACCCGCGTCCCGATCATCACGAAATCCTCAATCACCACTTCTCCCTCAACCTCCTTAAACAGCGGGTCGTCAATATCATGCTGCATGGTATAGATCCTCACCTCTCCGGCAACGGACACATTGTTTCCTATCACAAGGGGCCGTCTTGCCGGGAAAAAAAAATCATGAACGTAGCTAGCGCCGCCTCGCTTATACCGCCCGTCAAGAAATGCGTCATTACCAATAATTGTATTGTGCCCAATTTCAACGCCAGACGGATTATTAAATTTCGCAAGCCAATGAACGGAGCTATCCTGCCCAATACCCACCCGAAACAGATACCGGTAAAGAAACAATCTGATCGTATGACTCGGAATTAGCCCGGTAAGGGTACAAAGAAAGACCCAAAAATCGATTATTGTCCTCATAATATTTATTCTTTGTCATCCCCGACCTGATCGGGGATCCATCTTCTGGATTCCCGCCTTCGCGGGAATGACACACTAGAGTTAACTCCTCCCTACTTCCTCCAATACTTCCAATGTTTTTTTTGCCGCATCCTCCCACGTAAATTTCTTTACCTGCTCAAGGCCCGCTCTGATACGGACATTCCCCTGAATCAGATTTTTCTGACGGACTGCGGTAAGTAGTCCCTGTGCTATGGACGTTGTATCGTTGGGATCCACGTAGATTCCCGCTTTCCCGGAAATTTCCGGAAGACTCGATACATCGCTTACAACCACCGGCACGCTGTATGCCATCGCCTCAAGAGCCGGGAGTCCGAATCCTTCATAAAGACTCGGGATCACGAAACACAGTGCGTTTTTGTAAAGAACTGCCAATTCCTGATCCGGCACGAAATCCAAAAACTTCACCCTATCTTTGACCCCAAAGCGCGAGGGGGCCGCTACTATCTCATCATAGAGCCAACCCTTCTTACCGACGATCACAAGGTCAATAGTACCGAATCGCTGCTTATTCGACGCAAGAAATGTTGAAAATGCTTCAATAAGCCGGACATAATTCTTCCGTGGTTGGAGCGTCCCCACAGACAGAATATAGTGTTTTTCAATTCCGTATCTCTCCCGAACATTTGGCATTTGGCATTTGGCATTTGGCATTGTTGTTACTCCCGGGTACGTCACTACTACCTTCTCTTCCGGCACACTGTATGCCTTGATTATAGCATTCTTCGTAAACGCACTAATCGTCATGATTTTAGCGGCTCTCTTTACCGAATAGGCTGTCCAGTGGACAAGCTGATGGAGATCTTTCGGGCGGAAAAGCTCCCGGTAATGGAGATAGGAAAGATCCATGATAGACATAACCCGCGGAGTATTGGTAAATCGCGGAATATAATGCGTCGGAGAAAATACCACATCAGCCCTCGGTCGATCAGTTAATAACGCCAAAGGCAACCGAAAAAACGTCCAAAAGCGTTTCGGAGAAATCACCCGATACTGCCACCACGGCGACTCCAGCGGCATATCCGGAAGCGGCTGGCTTGGGAGATAAACCCGAAAGTCGTACGTCATACGTCGTAAGTCATACGTCGAACGAATCGAGTACATGCTTCTTAAAAGTTCATACGCGTAGCGGCCGATGCCGACGCGCTCTTTTTCATTAGCCTCATATCCATCTATTGCGATAATCATAACTAATTTCCCTCCGTTGTCATTGCGAGCGCCAGCGAAGCAATCTCATAAAATAATCTCGTCATATAAATCCTGAAATTGACTGTTCTCTTTCGTAATCAAGTCAATCTTCTTTTTCCTGGATCCTCCTTTTATTTGTTTTTCTCGTTTAATAGCTTCCTGTACG
This sequence comes from Patescibacteria group bacterium, assembly GCA_038078675.1. Taxonomy (GTDB): domain Bacteria; phylum Patescibacteriota; class Microgenomatia; order UBA10105; family UBA927; genus JBBTUC01. The sequence continues at coordinate 15,506 of JBBTUC010000095.1, read as the reverse complement.
TCATTATAGGCTTCAAAATAAACCAGTTTCGTAAGTTTATATTTCGCGGTAAAACCCGTTATTTCTTGTTTATGTTCGTAAACTCTTCGTATCAGGTCGTTCGTTACTCCAGCATAGACAACTGTATTGTATGTATTGGTCATGAGATACACAAAGTATTGCTTAGAGATCATATGAGATTGCTTCGTCTCCGCCAGCTGGCGTATCCTCGCAATGACACAATTTCTTAGTGCTCTTGAAACCCCGGGTAAACAACGTGCAGCTTCGTGTTTTCAAAACCCAGTAACTGAACAACGTCCCTCTTCGTCGCTTCTGAATCGCAAAAGACCGCTTTGCACTCCCGTTTAACCCGGGCGAGACGTCTCTTTTGCACATCAAGAATAGTTTTTGCGAATGTTTCCGGATACCGCAGAAAGCTCACATCATGAATCGTCGTGACCCCTTTGGCCCCACGAAGTGGCGGATGGGCCCAATCGCTGCTCCAAAACACGTCAACTTGACCGATAAGCCACTCAACGGGCATTACATGAAGCCTATTCCATACAAACTCAAGAATAGTCGGCGGAATCGGTGCTGTTACCAATCGAACACGCGGATTGATAACGCGCACTTCGTTATAAAACTTAGTGAAACGGGAAAGCTTCCGAAGCGATGCGCCAAACAAAACATATACATTTTTCTGATCTATGAGCAGCAACTCCCGCACGATGCTCCGTACATAGGTGCCAACACCCGTCCCCTCATGAACTATTTGGCTGATATCAATTCCTATCCGCATAGCTGTTAGGATATTTCGTGTGCCATTTCCAGGCAGTCTCAATGATCGTCTCTAAGTCGGGGTATTTGGGCTCCCAGCCAAGCACCTCCTTGGCTTTCCGGTTATCCGCCCAAAGCCTTGCAGGGTCGCCGGGCCGGCGGGGTTCCAGGGAAAGCGCAACTTTTTTCCCGGTCACGCGCTCGACAGCATTAAGAACTTCGAGATTACTGTATCCCCTCCCTACCCCAAGATTGAGTACCACCGAAGCGTTCCCTTTGGCCAAATATTCCACGGATTTAATGTGCGCGGCAGCCAAATCCACCACATGAATGTAATCGCGGATACACGTACCATCCGGCGTTTCGTAATCATTGCCATAGACCGCAAATCGTTCCCTTTTCCCTGCGGCCACGTCAAGGGCAATCGGGATAATATGCGACTCGCGGGTGTGCGCTTCCCCCAAACTCCCGTCCGGAAGCGCTCCTGCGGCATTAAAATATCGCAAGGATACCGAGCGTATGCCATAAATACTCCCGTACCACGAGATCATCTCCTCGATCATGCGTTTACTCGACCCGTAGACGGAAACCGGCGCTATAGACTCCTCTTCTGTTACGGGTATATTCGTTGGGTATCCATAGACGGCGCTTGTTGAAGAAAAAATAATCGTCCGGCATCCATGCAGCCGCATTGCTTCCAAAAGATTCAAGCCGCCGCGGAGATTGTTGTCGTAGTACTCGAAGGGCTTCTCCATGGACTCTCCGGCCAAGGAAAAAGCGGCAAAATGGATGACGGCATCAAATGCTTCACTGGCAAAAACCGTATCGATATCCTGCTTCTTCCGAAGATCTCCGACGATGAGCCGTGTACTTCCTACAGCCTCTTTGTGACCAAGACAAAGATTATCAAAGACAACCGTCTCAAACCCCTTCTGCCGCAGGATTGCATTGGTAATAGAGCCTATATAGCCCGCTCCACCGGTGATTAATATTTTCATCGTTTTGTATGTCATCCCCGACCTGATCGGGGATCCATCTTTTCATTGAAATGGATTCCCGCCTTCGCGGGAATGACAACCTATATTATTGTACCCTATGTGGTTTCACAAGCGAAATGAGGATATGTGTGAGGAAAAACGCCCCTGCGTACCACGTCAGACGCTCTGCCGTAAAAAACGTCCAGGTAGCAAAAAGGGGGATTGCGAAAGCAAGCGCGCCAAGTCCCGCCCATACAAATAAAACCGGACGCCGAAAAGCTAATAATACAACTAGGGAAACGAAAAAAAATATATCCTGCGGCTTCATAGCGACCGGTAATACGCAATCGTTTTCTCAAGCCCGACGTCAAGGGGTACGTTCGGTTTCCAGCCAAGAAGAGTTTTTGCCCTCGTGATATCCGGCTTCCTTTCCCGCGGATCATCAGGAGGTAATTCTTTAAATACGATTTCCGACGCAGCACCCGTCATTGCTTTAATTTTCCCGGCCAAATCAATCATCCGGTACTCCTCGGGGTTACCAAGATTGATAATTTCTCCGTTTGTCCTATTTTTAAACATCGCTCCCATAATTCCCTCGACCAGATCCGAAACGAAACAAAACGACCGTGTCTGGTTGCCGTCTCCATAAACCGTCATCGGCTCTCCTTTGATTGCCTGATTAACGAGATTAGAAATCACCCGGCCGTCGTCGGGGCGCATGCGCGGTCCGTAGGTATTGAAAATGCGGATGATCCGGGCATCTATCCCATCACGCCGTTTATATACCATGGTCATCATCTCCCCAAAACGCTTCGCCTCATCGTAACAGGCTCGCGGTCCCACCGGATTGACATTACCCCAATACGTCTCCTTCTGCGGATGCTCTTTTGGATCTCCATACACCTCCGAGGTTGACGCAAAAAGGAATTTCGCGCCGGTTTGGCGGGCAAACTGCAGGAGATTTCTCGTCCCGATTGAGTTAACAAGTGCTGTTTCTTCCGGATATTTTTGATAGTCAATTACCGATGCAGGAGAAGCCAAATGAAAGATATAAGAAACATTGTTTAATTGCTTCAGAGGCTCTACAATGTCATGCTCAACGAGGCGAAATTGGGAATTTTTGAGCGCTTCCTGTACGTTTTCTTTCCGACCAGTCAGAAAGTTGTCAACGCAGATGACGCTGTAGCCGCTTGCAAGAAGCCTATCACAAAGATGAGATCCGATAAATCCTGCTCCCCCCGTGACCAGACACGAATTTCGATCATCCATACCCCTTATTGTACTACTTCTTCCATTCCCCGACGAGCCAGGATACCCCGGAAATGACATCGCGGATATCTTTTTGGGTAAGGTTTGCCCCAACCGGCAACGACACGGTACGCTCTCCGATAAACTCCGCGTTGGGAAACTCGCCTTTTTTGTACCCAAACGTCTTCCGATAGTATTCATGGAGATGCACGGGATTAAAGTGTACACCGCTTCCGATGTTCATTTTTATGAGCTGATCGATAAAATCGTCACGGGAAATCCGCAATGTTTCAAGACGCAGGAGAATAGCAAACAGATGCCGGGCATGCTTCGTGCCGGGAGATTCGGGGGCCGGAAGGATAAAACTGGGGTTAGCGCCAAACGCCTTCATGTAGCTGTCCCAGTGCTTCTTCCGCACAAGCCAATTTTTCTCAACTCTTGCGAGCTGATGGATACCGATCGAGGAGGCGATATCCGTAAGATTATACTTATACCCCGGCGTGACTGCTTCGTAGTGCCGGTAGTAGCGTACACTGTAACGTTTGTAGGCATCCTGAGAAAGCCCGTGAAGACTCATGATCCGCATGGACTCGGCATGCCTTTTATTGTTCGTGGTCACCATTCCTCCTTCACCGGTTGCGATATTCTTCGTGACGTAAAAAGAAAATACGGTGATATCGCCGACCGATCCGATCTTTTTACCTTTCCAGAGGGCCTCTGCAGCGTGGGCAGCGTCTTCAACCACGCAAAGCTTCTTCCGTTTTGCCAGAGCCATAATTGCTTCCATGTCACACGGCCTGCCGTGCAAATGAACGGGGAGGATGACCTTGGTCTTCCGCGTAATCTTTTTTTCTATCTCTTCGGGATCGATGTTCCACGTCTCCCGGTCCACATCGGCAAACACCGGAGTTGCACCACAATGGAGAATCACGTTGACGGTAGATACAAACGTGAGCGGTGTCGTGATCACTTCGTCGCCGGGCCCGACCCCCAGCGCTTTCAAAGCAAGGTGGAGGCCGGCAGTCGCAGAGTTGACGCCAAGGGCGTATTTCGCTCTTGTGTAGACGGCGAACGCTTTCTCAAATTGTTCAGTTTTTGGCCCCGTCCCCCACCAGCCGGATTTAATGGTATCCACGACTTCCACAATTTCCTGCTTGCCGATAAACGGCTTGCCAAAAACCAAAAACTTTTTTCTCTGCGGCTTCTTCATAGTTTTTCAATATGTAATAGAACTTACGCAGTAAACTTACATTTAGCCCGTCATTGCGAGGAGTAGAGATCCCTCACTGTCATTGCGAGCGGCAGCGAAGCAATCTCATAATGACAGTTCGGGACAGGCTCCGCAATCTCACATTGATATGAGATCGCGTCGCCCCGACGTACGTCGGGGTCTCGCGATGACAAAAGCGCCGAAGTCCTGATGAAATTACGACTTGAATCTCCGTATCATCTTTGCCGGCACACCCCCCACAAGAGTTTTTGCCGGAACGTTTTTGGTGACAACCGCCCCGGCGGCAACCGCCGCTCCCTCCCCAATCGTGATGCCCGGGAGGATTGTCGCGCGAGCACCTACAAAGCATCCCTTCTTCAATATCGTGGGTTTAGCGACAGACGGAATGTGCTCTTGTACCGGATGATTCTTGTATCCCACGTTTGTATGGGTAAGTACCATCACGTCAAAGGAGATGGTCACGTCATCGCTGATGGCAATGCGCTCAGCCGTATCGAGCGCCACCCCGTCACCCAAAAAACAATTATCGCCGATCGTAATGCCACCAATTCCCGTTCTGTAGAGGTTGATAAGCCGGATCCGTTCAATGACGGTATTTTGCCCCACTCGTGCGCCAAACACCCGTAACAACCAAACGCGGAGCGGTGACACAAACATCATGGCAAACAGGTAGTGCCAGAGACTAAAAAAAGCGTACCGTATGACTTTTCCGATACCGATTTCTTTGAGTACCGTCATAGCTTTGATTTCGACAAATATCCCTTCTCAACCAACAGTTTATGAAATCCTACGAGATTTTTAATGTATTGAAACGTATCGTGAACGAGCCGGACTGAAGATGTTTTGTCAAACCTCCTTACAAAGAGCACCGGAACCTCTTTGATAGACAGACCAAGGTAATGCGCATACGTCATAACTTCCGTATCCCAAAACCAACCGTTATTTTTGGTTTTTTTAATGACGGGAAAAATTTTCTTTCTGTTAAAAAATTTGTATCCGGTCTCCGTATCCTGAAGCGGAATCCCCAAAACAGAACGGACCAACCAGGAATATCCCCGGCTCAAAATAGAACGGTGAATACTTATGACCCCTTCGCGATAGACGCGTAAACCCGTCACGACATCCGCCTTGCCGCCCAGAATCATGCGAACAAACTCCGATATATACACCGGCGACACTTCCAGATCGATATCGACAAACCCGACTACTTTTCCTTTGGCTACAGCGATCCCATCACGGACCGTTTTCCCCCGCCCTTGGTTTACGCTGTGATAAACAGCCCGAAAGTTCTTGTTCTTTTTGACTAATGACGCTATAACCTCCCGCGTCCCATCGCTGCCTTTATCATCCACAAAAATAAGCTCGTAGGAAAATACGCTGTCATTTAAAACCGACGTAATACGCGCGACACTCTCCCGCAGAAGATTTTCTTCGTTGTAGCAGGCGATGATGAGAGAAACATCCGGATTTTTCATGCGAGCCACTTCCACAGAGGAGTATAGAGTACCTCTATGCCCTCCATTGTTGCCGCCCCTTCCACATCCCATGTTATGATTCGACCAGATGATTGACCGAGCACTTTGGCAGCCTTTATAAGCGCCCTCGTTTCTCGCTGGGGAACTTCAGCTATGCTGGAAGCAAACGTTACCTGTATGAGCTCTTTAACGCCTTTATTGTGTAACACGACAAAATCAACTTCGTTATCTGAGTAATCCTTCCAGTAGGTCAGATCGTATCGAGGGTCCCACGTGCTTCGTATATGTAATGTATGGAATACAGCCTGCTCCATCATATAACCAAGATTAGCTGATAATGTACTGCTAAAATGAGAAGAAAAGTAATTATCTATCAAATAGGACTTCTTCACTGTTTGAATTCTTTTTTTTACATTCGCAGAAAATACCTCAACGCGGGCAATAAAGAATGACCACTCCAACCATTGCATATACCGAATGACCGTCGCTTTACTTATCGTATGTCCTGTCCCTTTAAGGGAGTTTGCTAATTTTGAGTAGGTATAGCTTCTTATATTAGGGAGCAACCGTAAAAGATCTGCAAACGCTTCTTTATTACGCAACTTATACCGCTCTACAATATCCCGATCCACAAACGACGAAAGGTAATCTGCCAGAATGAGCGGCCGTAGCCCTTCCTCAACTAGCACAACCTCCGGCAGCCCGCCAAACGTCAAATACTCACGTAAAAGGTTAAGAACGTGAGCATGAGACAAGCTCTGTGTATCTCTCTCGCGAAAACGCAAAAATTCGTTCCAGTTCAAAGGAAACATGGGAATTGTTATTGTTTGGCCTCGAAGTTCTGTAGGAATCTCGCGCGAGGAAAGTTTTGAAGATGATCCGGAAAGAATTAACCGGTGCTGTGTAGTCTCGTTTATTCGCCGTGCCCACATATTCCACTGGGGTATCTCCTGTATCTCATCCATTAAAAACACAAAGGGCTGGTTGCCTTTGAGTTCTGTAAGTAAATCGGGAAGTGTGCTCAAAATCTCTGTTTTTTTCGGTACTCGCTCGTCCTCAAAGTTTATATAGACACATTTGTCTTTCCCGTATTTCTGGGCAAAATCAAGAAGAGTGAATGTCTTCCCCACTCTTCTAAAACCTACGACAGAAATTATTTTTCGGACGTTGGGATCAAAATATGAGAGTAAATTCACGTCACGGGTTCTAATTACCGGTAATGGATTATTCCACCAATTTTGAATTAAGTCGTTCAAAAGTTGTTTCATAATTGAGTATCTACGATACAATATTAACTAATCCTGTATCATATTATCAATAATACGTACGTTTGTCAATAATCCAAACACTCTTACCGAACGGCAAACACGACGTGCAGATCATCTTCATACACTTGTTTCAGGGTATTTCTCAAAAGCGCCTCGTCCACGACATAATGAAAATCATCCCGTTTCGTTTTCGGTACTAAGATGTACGATACATTGTTCGCTTGGGCCCGCGCTCTGTCCCCCGCGTAGATAGCGGCGACGTCGCCGGATCGGTCATACCAGCCCACGTTGCCGAAAAACCCGAAGAAGTTTTTTCTTCCCCCAAGCACCACCGGATCGATCATATCCGAATACGAAACAAATACGGCATCTTTTGGAGTCTCGCTTCGTATCCAGGAGATAAGCGGGGCAGTTTCCTTTGATACCAAGGGGTATGCGAATTCATTTTTTATCGGCATCAGATCGACAAATCCCGATACCGTGAGAATAAATAACAACAGAACTGCACCGATCTTCACCATAAATTTATTCCTCTGCCACAACCATACGAGCCCTACGCTTGCCAAAACATTCACGCCGATAATAAGAAATGAAAATGACTTCTGTTCAAATCCCCTCTTTCCAATCGCCGCAAAAATACACTCTGCTACAAACAACACAATAAACGGGAAAAAATACGACTTTATTTTTTTAGGAATTACGACATATCCCAAAACAGCAATCACCGGTAACAATCCCAAATTTTGCCAAAGATACCCGGCAATATTCCACGTCGGCACTGTTTGGCCCCATCCGGATACCATAGCTCCCCCAAAGAGTGAAAATGCTTTAGAGAGATATCCGGCAATCGGCAAAAGAGAGATAAATCCGACGACGCCGGCTGCAACAACAAACGCGACAAGCGGTTTCCATAATTTTTGTTTTATACCCAACAGTGCAATGGTCCCGATGATGAAAAGATACGTCATCATGTTCCATAGCAGTAAAACTCCTACCAATGCGCCGAGTCCCAGACTCCGCCGGATCGTCAAACGATTTTTTGATACGTCCTGCACAATTACCAAAAAAAGAAACAACGCCAACGCCATAGCAAACGCCAGATGCCTTTGATTTACATAGCTATTAAGCGTCACAAATAACGAAATTGGAGATCCGTCAAACGGCCCGGCAAAGGGATAGGTCGGCAGATGCCAAAAATCGGTTTTTTGCATAAGCAGCTTCCAAAACGTGAGAGAACTATTGGTGATGGTCAGGAGCACGGCAATCCATCCGACGATGGGTTTTTGCTTGGCAACAATCTGCGGCAGGAAATAGATAAGGGTAAGAAGCGCCGTAAATGACAGGATGCTTGGGATATTCATGGCCCACACTATTGGAACTCCGAAATACTCCCATATTGCCGTCCAAAAATTGAAGAAAAAATGATAGAAGAACGGCAACCCCGACTGGAACGGTGACATGAATGGAATGTTTGACCCCCATGAAAACGATCGGATAATTCCCAGCGAGTGACCGAAATCAAATACGTTATTGCTTCCGACGAAGAGTTCCCCGCTCGGCCCGCCATGGAATGTCTTCATCATCATCCAGGTACTGAAAGCAATAGCCACAATAACAAAAAGGAGTTCGTTGAGGCGCACTAAAAAAGAAGGAGGCTTCTTAAAGAACAATAAACAATAAACAATAAACAACGTTGATGCTGCGAGTGTGCCCCAGAGAATGGGTGCATCTGATTTTACGAACAAACCGGACAGGAAGTAGGTTATCGGAACAGCTATGGCTGTTCCCAAAAGAAATCCGCCGACTATCTCAAGAAGCGTAGGTAATCCGTCAAACCATTTTTTGATAATTACCCACCCCACCAAAAACGTAAAAATGAGGTACGAAATAAGAATAATGAAGTTCATACAATAATTAGGACGGCGATACAAACGATAAGAAAGACGATGCTGAAGACCAGACCTATGTTTGCAAGCTCCTGTTGTCTTACTATACCTGGCGGGGTACTTTGCTCAAAGACAAACCGGTCATTTTCAAAAACTGCAATATCTCCAAACGCGCTATTTCGCTGCAACGATGTTTTTCCGAGTGCCTCGATAAGGTCCGTTCTCTGCTTCGGATCAAAACGATAGTCAGTGAGAAAGAGTCGTTTGTAAACATCCGGAGGCACGATGACGTAGCGCACACCCATTTGGGATATTTTTTGTATAAATAAAGGATCTTCCACAAACGCACTCTCCGTGGCTAAAAAGGGGTGTGTGGCGGAGGCAAAAGCATAGTTTTCCTTTTGCGGAATCCACAACGTACGCGACGGAGTACTATCGGCAACCAACAAATCTTTTAATTGCACATACTCCTGCGGAAGCTGAGTAGGTCTTAAGTTTCCGGTAACCTGTGCGGTAAAAACCGCACGAAGCGTGAATAGCCAAAAAACAATAAAGACAATAAACATGACTTTTTTCTTGATGTGTTCCAGTGCAAACGGAATAAGAATGCTATATCCAAGCGCAACAAAAAAATAAAACTTCGTGGGGTCACGAAACATAACAAATCCCGGGACATGGGTAAACATCCATGCATATATCCCCCCAAACGGCTCATTCACGCCTTTTGCCAGAAAAGCACCAACTAACGCCAATAAAGCGAAAAATGGACAATAAACAGTAAACAGTAAACGCTTCTGTTGTTTATTGTTTATTGCTTCCTGTCCCTCTTTAATCAATAGTGAAGCAAACGCGAGCAGTGGAATAACAAGAAACTCCGGCTGCATAAAGTAGACCTTTCCAAACAAATTCTCCGGCCAGTTCGGATGCAAAAGAGACAATGCATGGGAAAAATCCGCAACACTCAAAAACTGAAGCATACCGGTACTTGTGAACTCCTCACCCAATCCTCCAGTGCCCCCGCCGGCGAGTAAGATCGGCAATATCCAGAACGCGTGGATAAAACCTGCGGTGAGAAAAGAGATTACCCATGAAAATAATGGTAGCCTCCTACGAAATGCTGCGTATAAACAGCTCATGAGCAGCGAAAGATACGCAAAGCGTAAATCAAATGTAACGAGCAGGGCAAAGAATAATCCATTTCGTATCCCTTGCTTCAACCCGTAACCCGTAGCCCGTAACCCGTCAACCGCTTGTATAAATTTCAACAAAACAAGCGGCGCGAATCCGTACGCAAGCGCTACTCCCAATTGTCCTCCGCCAAAGAGAAGCAGTATGTAGGTATTGGCGACATAGACAACCGGAGCCGCCCACGTGAACATATTTTTCCCCAGTACATAATCTGCCAGCTTTTTGGATGAATATATTGCGAGGACGAACACGGAAATCCATAAAAGTTTTTCTATGACAAACCAGGACAAGCCTACGGAAGAGAGAAGTTTTACAAGAAGCCGAAACGGATAATCTATCCAAAGCCGGGGTAATAAATTTTCACCGAACCCTTTAAATGCTTCCCAAATCGGGGGCAACCATGAAAGTGCTTTCATCTGCTCACTGTAATAAAACGGGCCATCCCCTGATGAAAAATATGCTATGTTCATACTCGCTGCTTCCTTCTTATCATCATAGCTCCATAACCAACCGCGGCAACAAACGTTACTATCGTGATTAAACCGCCCACATATTCTAATTGCTGCGGTATGTAGTAAAGCGTGAGCATAAAATCACCGGTCTTTGGGACAATCCACGAATTGGCAAATCCATTGGCTTCCTGATGATAGTAACCTTGCCGCACTCCTTTAATTGCCAAACCCCATCCGGGATCAAACCGCTGATTCAAAACAAGGACAAAAGGTGATTGAGCTCCCGTAACGGCGACCTCGTAGAGGGTAGGGTTTTTCTGAACAAATGACACGCTTGGAACTTTTGTATACGTAGGTTCGTGTTGGCTATAAAGGAAAACCGGTGAAACAATTTCATCCATTGCGTCACGGATGTCGAGCGGAGTCAAGGCAAACCGATGATACCCTGCCGCAAGCTTGATCTTTGAATTAAAGGAATCTATTTTGCCATCAATTTCAACTTGTTTCGTATAAACACTTGCGTCAGGCATCCAGAGAGTGTAATCGCCGTCACTTGGCAAAGTAACTCCAAATCGATACACGTCCTTATCCGCCATCCAAATATATGGAAGAATCGCTTTTTGTGTATCTTCAATAGTTTTTATTACATTCTGTGTATCATCAACTCCCTTTATATCACGCAGTTGGGCATCAAGATGTGCCATCACACGATTACTATAGAAATCTTTTTCGCGACCGTAGAGCGCTCCCAAAATTTCTGTTATCCGTGCAAGATGACCCTGATATTTTTGAATATTTCCGGATCCTGCGTCCTTTTTTGTCATTATTTCCGATAGTCGCGCCGCTGCCGCTGATAATTGCGCATCGATTTCGTTTGGTGATCCTTTAGAAACTTCGATCGCTTCTTTTTCCTTTCTCGTCAAGCGGTCATTGAGAAACGGCAGGATATATGTACGCACTGTCGGAAGATATATCGCCTCAACGAGCTTGCTATATTCGTTACTCTTACAAAAAAAACACTCAACTTCTCTATACAGTCCGCTTGCAAGCGAGGCTTCCTTTTCATACACATCATCCGAAGCACGCAATAAAGCATCTCTTTGGTCAGACATCCCCTTTCCGATTATATACGCATCATCTGTAGATCCCTTTTGCACAAACGTAACAGAGTTTGCCGCGTAGACCATCGGAGTGACGTTGGATCGGACTTCATAAAGCTTCCATAAACCAGAAGTAGATAGTAGATGAACAGATGAGAACTCTGCGAGCTTCTGCTCCCAGAAAGAAAGCGGCATCTTTTTTTCTGTTCCCGAGGAAAGTCTTACATCGCCGCGCCAAAGTATGTTTGTAATACCAGCAGCTTCCGAAAGATGCAGAAAAGTCTTTTCATCCCCTGATTCAATCGTTTTATACAAAAGTCTCGTCACTGCATCATCATTACTGTCATTGGCAAGAAATGAACGATTTATACCTACTCTCGGAAGAATATCCAAACTATAAAAACCCCAGGTGTACGTATCAATCGGACTATTGATAAACCCAACGTCAAGTGGTGGAACTAACAATATACGATCCTGTACGGTTGTCTTTGCGCCCAATATTCCCATCATATCCGTTACGTAGGATGGCACGGTAACTCGGGTAGAAAATCCTCCCTTAAAGGAAAATAAGTTACCCGTAAAATAAGGAAAATGGTAAAACGCGATTCCCAAAGCAACAACGAGCACAAAAATGTATTGCGCAAACTTCTGAAGTTTACTGTTACTCAATAATTCCGACAGGTAATACCCGAAAAAAATAATAATCGGAAGATATACGGTTGGAGCAAACTTATAAAAACCAGAACGGAATATCGCAAATCCCGGGACGTGACGCATGAGATAAAGATAGATGACACCGGAAGGCGGATGTGATCCTGTCGTAAAAAAAAGACCGACGACCCCGAGTGCGAGAAGAAATACGAGAATTTTTTTTTGCCTTCCGACAACCTTGCGTAGGCCCATCAACAACAAACCCAATCCTGTCGTAACAATAGGAAGAAAACTTACAAAACTCAATATAGTGTTGTTTAAATATATATTTCCGTAAGGGTGCTCTGGATTATCAAACCAGTCCGGAAATCCCCAAAGGCGCAAAATGTTACTAATACTTGCATGTTTGGATACTTCATGCTCCCAAGCGATAAGGCCCTCTATCCCTCCCCGCGCGGAAACTGCACTCGTATAGCTCCCGATCAATAAGCGCAGCTGAGGCAATACCCAATAGGCATTCAAAAGAACAAACCAAAGGACAAATACCCCTACAACTCCGAGAAGCCGTATCCCATATTTTGCAGGACTCAAAAACAAAAAATATACGCCAAGCAAAATACATGTAACAATAATTCCTCCGTAGAGCGGTGGTGATCCTCCCCCATTAAAAAAGAAAAATAATAACCCGAATAGTATTCCTCCCTTCAGAAGCGACCAGTCTTTTTCTATAGTTTTGAAAAAAATTACTATCATTAAAGGCAATGCTATATAAAGGGAAAACTTTGCGCGCTCGGCAATTGCCCACGCGCTTAACATGTAGAGGTTGTACATCCAATAAACAGGTCCAAGCAACCAAAGAGGAAAGAATTTTTTTTCCGGGAAAAAATATCGAACAAAAACATACATTGACAGGCCGATAGAAAAAAACCAACTGATAAAAGTCATCCGCTCTCCTATGGAAAGGGAGGAAAATATGAAACTGAATATCGTTTCTATCACTTGTATAGGTATAAATCCATGATACAAAGACCAATCCATACCAAAATTAATGTAAGGGTTCCATCCAAATAGAAAGTTTTTCATATGCTCTACAGCATTAATACGAAACCCGGAGTCATGTCCCAAAATTACTTCATTCCCATGAAGCCAGAGAAGCGGGGTAAGAGAAAAAACAAATAGAATGATGATATCTATCATCGCTTCCATTTTTTCATTCTTAAATTGCATATGTTATCTTTTAGCCACAATCAAAACAGTTGAAACAAAAAATGGCCAGGAAATATGACATGGTATCACTGGGTTGCAGTATTTACTTAGCCTCCAGGCAAAGGGCAAAAATGACATAGGTAAAAGTTGTACGCGCGAAAACCCATTATCCAAAAACAATTGTTTCCACTCGTGGGGGTACTTTACGTTTACATGCGTTTTATCTAAATAATTTTTCCCGTAGGGATAGGGAGAAGTACCGATAAAATATCCTCTACCGTTTAAGGATTGATTAATATTTTTTAGAGCTTTTGATAAATCAGCAATATGCTCAATCACCTCAAAACCCATAATCACATCAAATTTCTTTCGTATAGGAATGCCTTTCTGTATATCGCAATGAATAAATGGAATCGGCTTACAGAGTCTACTAGCCTGCCTAACCATAAAATCCGAAATATCACTCCCAATGACGTCATGTCCGCGATCGCGCAAAAGACTTGCCACAGCTCCCACTGCGCTTCCAATTTCAAAAATGTGTGCCTTCTTTTGCAAGATGGCACATCGTTTTTCTATGAAGTCCAACCACGAAAAATACCATCGTTTATATTTCTCTACGTCTCTATCTGACCATTCGCCGCTTAACGGTTTATAGTGCGACAAAAAATATGAATCCCATTTATTTTTTCTCATGTTTATAGACAGTTACGGTTGAATTATCCATGGGAATGGGAATATTTACAATTGACACAAATTGTTCCATACCTTCTACGTGCATGTCATTGCTTTTTGTTATCACAAAATCAGCATCCCTTATATCAAAAGGCAATTTCTTATACTGCATAAGGAAGCGATCCTGATACCATACAATCGACTGCAGGGCATTATCAAGCGGTTCAGAGGTAAACGCGGTAAGCACCACGGGCATCTTTTTTTCCAACGAAGACTCCCGGATTGCTTGGGCAATCAGATGAGCGTTGAGATATTCTTTCGTCGGTGGCCAGACTAAAGGAGTGAGATATATACGGCGTGGGTGATGAATATATGACGGCAGAACGAGATCGGTAAGCCCTCTTTTACCCATTGGCCCAATTCCCCATGAGGAGCCCAGAAAATTAAGAATCGATATGGCTATGAGGACGCTCGTAAGCGTAATTTTGCTTCCTTTGTTTCGTACTGCATATACTACCGAAGCCACTATGACGGCAAATACCGGATACAGCGGCACCAGAAATCGATCTTCTTTCCAGACGGCAACGAAGGTGAGAAATATATACGGCACGATAAATGCCGCAAGCAAGAACACGGTTTTCCTGAAATTTTTCAGGCATACAAACACTCCCAAAATAAAAACGAGAAATATATACACGGTATTTTGAGAGAGAATATTGAAGTAATACATGACCGATCGTGTGGAGAATGTATTTACCATCTCAGCGAACCGGTACTGAGCTACCCAGGTCGCTGCCTGCTGTTGATTTCGCTGTACGTACGAGATAAATTCGCTCCAGTTGGGAGCAAAATACAAAACGACCGGCACGCCTATAGCTAAGATGCCAAACAAAGAAAGATTTACAATAATCATCTTTCTTGATTTTGGTTTTTGTATCATCCTTCCAATTGCGCTTATGGCGAGCACAATCACAGGTCCTGCCACACCTACGAACGCAATCCAGCGGGTGAGTGCGGCTACGGAGACCAACAATCCTGCTATAATCGTTTCACGCCTTCGGGTGAATCCATCGCTTTGAGCGAGATACACCAATGACCAAACTATACTGGCTGTTACTGCCGTTTCTGTGTAGGAAAAATGTGAATAAAACAATGCATTTCCCAAACCGGCAAACACTATTGCCGCAATAATACCTGTCATATTGTCGAAAATTTTACAGGCCAGACGATACGTTCCGATAATTGTAGCTCCAAAAAACAAACCATTGAGAAGAAGTCCAATCGTATACGTGTGGTCGGTACCGAAAACAAGAAGCAAGAGGGCAATAGCCAAACTATAGAGAGGCTGCAAATATCCGGTTGCCGCAAGCATTTTGGGATACGTATCCAATGCGGG
>JBBTUC010000094.1:0-8552 GCA_038078675.1 Patescibacteria group bacterium | reverse complement strand
TGACAGATTAGTTTGTCTTTTTTTCCTTTATTGCATTCAATGCGTAGACAAATTTATTGATGTTCCAGCTGAGCGCATAGTGCAGGCCTTGGACGGGTGCGTTGAGTTGGCCCGCGAGTTGACTGAGAAGTACGTCACGGGATGGGAGCGTGGCGAGCCTCGTGACTTCAACGTCCGAGAGCGTTTGTGTACCGAGTAGCCCACCCTTGGTTTTTCCGGCTCCTGCGGTTTTGAGAAATTTCAATAATTCTTTGAGTGGTACCACTTCGTCTGCGTAAGAAAAAAGCGTGGCTGTGGTATCAGAAAGGGCTGTGTGGGCGGACTGAGCACGGTCAGCAAGAGCTCTCATCATCAGTCGGTTTTTGGTAATCGTCAGGTCTGCGTTTACGGTCTTGAGGGATTTCCGGAGGCTCTCGAGTTGCTTATGCTTGAGGCCACGGTAATCGACAAACACCATGGATTTCGCCCGATGGACGCGGTCGGTGAGTTCAGTTACCGTATCAATTTTTTTTTGTGTAGCCATATTCCCTCGGTAGGTCTTATGGATGCCTACGGTCTTCAGGACATCTGCTATTGTAGCATGGGGTGTGATCTTCGTGCAAGAGCCGGATTCGGGCAAACAGAGTTTGCATATCTGCATGCGCTTCGAGATCACGGATAAGCGTAGGGTGATTCGTCAGCATGAATGGGGCGACCATTTCTCCGGTAAAGCCGCCGTGGGTGCCCCAGTAGGGTTCAAACGAGACGGATTTTCCGGTCGGTGACACGGCACCGAAGATGACGATGTCTCCGTTGTTTTTCGCGTCGGCAAACGCGGCAAGGGCGGCAAGGATGCGTTTATGGTCCGGTCCATCGATGACCATCCCCGTCTCGGAGACAAGATCTCCGGCGCGAAACGTGGCCCTTCCTTTTTTGCCGATGAGCGTTTGCGTGCTGCCCCCTTCCCGCAGCAAGATCCAGCCGATGCCCGGGTGAGCCATGAGCAGAGGGATGAGCTTGGGAAATTGTTTTTGTATGTGTTTGCGCGTGCAAGACGAAGTCAAAAATTTCGAAATATACAGGTGCGCGATGCTTGATGACGGGATGATAAACACCGTATTGCTGCCTCTATTTACTACAAGCGTATCGTCGTTTCCATACGTAAACCGGGCGGAAAAGTCGGAGCCGCTAATGCCCCGGTCGACGAGGTCGGTGATCGTTTCGCGGGTTAGGCTCGTGAATGGTATGCTATCGGACTGGCCATGGTCGGAGAGAAAAATGACGTGGTAGTCCCGTGCCGCTTTCCCTGCGGTTTCGTAAATTTTTTTGCAGTAGAGATCGATAAGCCGTATGGCATCAAAGACCAGCGGGTGGCGGGTACCGTGCTTATGACTGACGACATCAACCAGCGGATAATTGATAAACAAGGCCGGGCTCTGACGCATAAGTTCTATTTGCGCAACCGATGTGCCTACGTCGCAAAGAAATATCCGTATAAGCGTCTCGGTCATCGTTTGAGCGAAGCTCTTTTTGGAGCGGTGTTTGATGGATTTGAGGATTGCGAAAACACATGTATGAAGAAGAATTCCCAAGATGGCCCAAAAGCGTATGGGATTTAGGATGGGGATGAGCATCACTCGAAACTTTATCAGCTGATGAAGCAGGTTTTTATCCGCGAGCGTTTCAGCAGAGAAATTAGCCAAGCGCGCGCCGCCGGACCATCCGCCGGTGATGCACGAGCCGTTTTTTAACAGTGGATTGTTGACGTGGGAGAACGCGTGAGCTTCAAACGTACGCATCTGGCCACCGTGATCGCCACGGATAAATTTGCCCAATGTTCGATCAAACCAACTGTAGCCAACAATCCCATCGTGCGTTCCATACATAAGCTCGGCTTCCACAGCCGTCGTGATTGTAGGGACGGGGCAGAAATACATTCCTAATATATAGTTATTTTTTTTGATGAGAGAACCCAAAAACGGCGCATCCCCCCTAAGGATTGCTTCTTGAAGTACCGCTCCCCCAAGTCCATCGATTTGGATGACGATAACGCCTTTTTGGTAGAGAGGTACCCGGCTGGTCCTCAAATGGAGAAGGGTAAGGGCGGAGAAGGGAAGCAGTCGTCGCACGATTCTTATGATACCACAATTTTTACCCCCGGTCCCATGGTAGCGGCGAGGGTAGCGCGGAGTATCTTGTTATTTCCGATTGCAGTGAAGATCGCCGTTACGTTGGCGGTAAGTTTTTCATCCTCAAACGATATCTTTCCGACGGGCATGTGGACAATGGGGTTACCGGGTTCGGCTTTGAAATTAACCTGACCGTGAGCCAGCTCTTTTGCGCGTTTTTCGGGATTCTCTGATATCGTACCATTTTTTGGGTTGGGCATAAGACCCTTGGGACCCAAAGTTTTGGCAACTTTAGCGAGTTTACTCATCATGGACGGGTGGGCGACCAGGACGTCAAAGTCTATTTTGCCGGCTTCTATTGCTGCAACAAGCGCGTCATCGGCAATTGCCACCCGTACTTCGCGGCCGGTACCATGGGGGAGCGTTACGGATCCCCGGAAATCACCCTTCTCTCCGATTGAGGCGGGATTGAGATTGACGTGGAGTTCGACCGTACCATCAAAGCGGGTGAGACTGGTTTTTTTGACGAGTATGACTGCCTCGGCTAAGGGATAGAGCTTGGTTTTGTCCACAAGTCCTGCGATATTTTTGTATCTTTTTGACCGTTCGCGCCCTTTCTTTTGTTTTTTTGATTTTTGTTTTTTGCTTTCTTCCGGCGTTTCGCCGGACTCCACTTCCTCGACGAGCTTTTTAAATTCGGGATTTATCTCCGTGCCCTCAATCACGGCCACGCGTTCGCCGCCTTTCATTCCCACGCCTTCGACTTTCTCTTTTTTGGATTTTTTCGTTTGACGCCGCGCGTCGGCCCTGCGCTTTTGTTCTTTTTCTTCTCCGCCACCGAGAGCAGCGACTCTGATTTTACCCATGGTCCACCTCGCTTCCCATGCTCCGTGCTGTCCCCGATACGATTTTCATCGCGGCCTCTACCGAATCGGTATTGAGATCGGCAAGTTTATCTTTGGCGATTTGTTCGACCTGCTCTTTTGTGAGTTTTCCTGCTTTGTCGAAGCCGGGTTTGCCGCTGCCTTTATCCAGCTTGAGCATTTTTTTGATCATGGCAGCGACAGGAGGAAGTTTGGTAATAAAACTAAACGTCCGGTCTATGTAGACGGTGATGACGGCAGGGATGATGTCGCCCTTCATTTTGGCTGTCCGTTCGTTGTAGGCTTTGACAAACTCCATAATCGGGAGTCCGTGTTGGCCTAAGGCCGGACCTACGGGGGGAGCAGCGGTCGCTTCACCTGCTTTGAGCTGCAGGGTAATCGTGGTTTTGATCTTCTTGACTGCCATATATTTCGAAACCTATCCTCCGGTCTCTCCCTCAAAAATAAATGAGGTATTTGGAGTATAGCAGATCTTATTTATCTTTTTCAACTGGTGCTTCTTTGGCTTCTTTTTCCAGTTCTGCATTTAATTGTTCAGTTTTAGCTCTATTCTTTAATATCTGTTCTCGGTTTTATTTTTGCAAAGAGATCTCTAAGCCTCTGTATCGGAAGAAATGATTGTGCTTTATTATTTTCGTGTATGACGCTTCCGCCCCTAGCTGCAATTTCTTTGGCTAATCGAACATCAATATCCATGGGTAAATCTTCGACCATGAAGACTTCTGGTGGATTAGATGACGCTTCAGGCGTATCGGGCATAGCTATAGTATCAATTATTGAGATTTATATGTCAAGATTGGAGTTTCCCTGCTGTAATGCAAAGAATAACGTTTTTATAGGGTGGACAAAATTCGGCCATGGCGGAAATTTGTTCGGGTAAGAAAGATAGGGAGGAAGGAATCGATGCAGCGGGGTATTAAGAGAGTCCGAAATATGTTTTGTACGGACTATCATCTTCCAGTTTGGTTGCGACCACGTAGACCACTTCGTCTCCCACGTCGTAATACTCCCGAATGAATGTCACCTGCGGTTCGCATGGGTAGGGGTAGAGCCAGACGCTTTCCTGGAGTTGGTAAAAGCCTAAATTTTTCAGTGTCCCCCGGAAAACATCACGTAAGTACTTTTTGTTTTTCGGCACGTCGTAGATCACGAGACGCCACCGACCATCCCAGCTATTTGGTTTTTCGATGGTTAATTGATCCAGTGAGTACTTAAGGATTCTCCGTTTGCCATTTTTCGTGAGCACGACGATTTTTTGCCCGTCGTGTTCTTCTATGGTAACAAGCTTTTGTTTTTTAAGTCTCGCTATAGTCCGGCGAAGGTAGCGCGGATTAAATTGTTTCCACTCATTTTGTTCCCTTTGCCGCTTTTCGTACAAAAAGGGTTTGGCCAGCATGATTGCGGTGGGAGCGACGAATAAAGAGAGCGAAAGCACCACGCCAGCTCCAAGAAACGATAGTACCCGTGAAACATTGGCGTAGCGATTGCGGATCGCCTCGTTTTTTTTGTTGTCCGTGAGGAGTCGGGCAAGCTCAGCGATACGCGCATCAGAGGGGAGCGGAAGGGCGGTGTTCATAATCTTACGTGGACAAATTTCCGCCATGGCCGAAAAATGTCCACATCAGATTTTATTATAGATCAATGGTTGTTTAAGACCTAATTATTAGCACCTTAAGTATTTTATCGACTATGAAAAAAACCTTCGAATTGTTCGTTGGCTTCTTGTCCCCCTATGGCAAGTCGTACTCTCTCTATTCCATCTAATAATCCGGCCATATTTCGTGCAACCATTAACTCATGTTCGCTATTCACGCCCATTTCGAGGCCATATTTTTCATATTCTTGTGCTTTTATGGCTTCTAACTCTTCTCGTACCTGTCTTTTCCCTGCTCTCATCTGTTCCTGATAATCGTTATACATCTTTCGTTGCGTAGGGGGGAGGTTACTAACCCAAGCGTTTACTTCATCTAAATATTCAGTTTCAGGAGGTAAGGGATAATCATAAAACCTTGATTCATATCGAGGCTCTGGTTTGGGAGGAAACCCTAAAGCGTTCCAATCTGGAGGGGTGGGAAATTCTTTCGGCATAGTTTTAGAGTTTGGAGACTTGCAAAAAGTCGAGTTCGACGGGGGTTTCACGGCCGAAGATGGAGACGAGGACTTTGACTTTACCTTTGGCGTCGTCGATACTGTCGATTGATCCCAGGAAGTCGGCAAATGGGCCATCGATGATCTTGACGGCTTCTCCGACGCTAAATTCCGCTTTGTACTTCGGAGCCTCCAAAGCCATGAATTTAAGAATCGTTGCAACTTCCTTCTCGGAAATTGGTGTAGGTTTATTGCCCGCGCCGACGAAGGCGGTGACCCCTTGGGTCGTCCGGACGGCAAGCCAGCTTTCATCTCCCAAGACCATTTTGACGAGGATGTAGCCCGGGAAAATCTTTTCTTTCACGTCTTCCTTTTTGCCGTGGCGTACGACGACGGTATTTCTGGTGGGAACGACGATTTCAAAAATCCTATCCTCGAGCTTCATGGTTTCGATCCTTTGCTTGAGGTTCGTCGCAACTTTATTTTCGTGGCCGGAGTAGGTGTGGACGACGTACCAACGGGTATTTGGGGGGAGTATCACGGCTGGCGCCACGGTAGGAGGTGTTTCGGGTTGTGGTGGGGTGGTGGGTTGGGTATCCATAATTATCTTTTAAACAGTAATGACGTTATTTTTAAAAATGTAATGTCCAGTATTCCGATGAATGCGCCGACCAAGAATGATAGGACGATGACGACCAGCGTCAATTTTATCGTTTCCTCCCTCGTCGGCCAGGTGACTTTTTTCAGTTCCGTAATTACTTCCCGGACAAACTGAACCGGAGAAGCGATCTTTGGCAGAGCCGGTTTGGCAGGAGCTTGCATAATTATATAATAACCCCTCCCGGGGTTATTGGATTATCCTACCAGACCGTGGAATAAAAGTAAATAGTCATAAATTTTGTTGCTGCTGGCATTGTTCGTATTTTTTACCTAAGTCAATATTAGGAGAACGACAATCGTACAAGCCGTCACAATGTTTATAGACAAACTCGCCATACGAGCATCCCCCTAATCTCGGGATATCTTCGCTACTTCCGTAGTAGCTATCTCCTGCGGTGATGATTGCCTCCCTCTGTTCTGTTGCCGGTCGGTTATCCAATGTTTCACAGCGTATCCTTGCTTTTTCCTGGAGCATTTCGACCGCACGATTGGCTGCATTGCTTATATCTTGGCAGGGATTGGGGTCAGTGGGGACTTTCGGCCAATTGCCCGGCCATCCGTCGGGGCAATCTCGCTGCCCATTTATCCAACTAGACTTCGGGTCATTCCCACCGCACATCCTGCATTTGGTATCACCGGTGTTGTCTACACCGGTCGTAACTTGGAACGGTCCGGCAGCACTACATGCATTGACTGTGCATACTCCGGAAAAATTTGTATTAGTGCCGGTTTCTATGTACTTGACGGCTTCGAGGACGCAGGCAGGGATTTTGCCGTTTGTTATCTTGCTATAGTCCGATCCGAGACTCGCGCCGCTAAATCCGGGATCAGTTCCACCGGAAAGTGATCGGCCGGGGGCGATATCATCATCTGGACCTGTACTTATGAGATTGTCGCAGTTTATATTTGATTGACTATGAAATTCTGACGGGGTGACGCTACACAATACTGCATCTGCCATTATAGGAAATGTTCCTACTCCTTCAAACGGTAGGTCGACGTATGCAGGTTCTTGATTGCCTAAATCCGGATGTTCTATTTCGTTGGCTAACGTGCCGGCATTCGTATATTTGATCTTTTTTAGTCGACTAGGAACAAAATCAAAACCCCACCCCTTCTCTTCATTGTTTTTACTGACGGCAAAATTTTTCATCGTTGCTTCGGAGTGGGGGTTGAGAATATCAAAGTAAGCAATCCATTTAAATGCTCCACTCGCGTTACAACCATCGCCGGCACAGAAACCAAAGCGGGCAATAATAGCATTTATTTTGTCAATTAATGCTACGCCCATGCGCACGGCAGATTTATAAACCGGAAACTCACTCGGATCGGGTTCATACTCATGTTCGTTAACACTGGTCAAGCTAATTTCTTTTACTGGTTCAAAGGGCGACTGGTCCGCGCAACGGCGATTATCCCGTTCGGTAAGAAACAGCGGGGAGAAGTCCCGTCTGACATTAAGGTCAGACCTCGCACCGAACGGTCCGTCAATCGCATTGAAAATGGCAGATAGCCCAACAATTTCATTCCATTTCGGAAGAAGGAAATTTATTACCCCCTGTTTTACCTCATGACAGTTCGGTTTTGGCTCATCGGAGTCTACTCCCAATGTACCGCTGGCATACCCTAGGAACGGCTTCGTGATAAGCTTCTCTTCCTTTTTTAGACCTGCGGCGATAAAGTAATCTTTTGCTCCCATAAGCCAATTTGCGTATTTTGTGAGATCATATGTTTTTACAGTTTTTTGATTTGCAAAAAAAACCCGACCAAATAATTTTGCGATTTGAGTTTCTAAAACGCAGGTAATTCCTTTATCGCCCTTGCAGCCAAAATCAACGGCTCCATAGATGGGGGCCTGTCCGGTAGTCTGGGGCTTGGATTGGATCGCACAGGCGGGTACCGAGGAAAACGTGCCGCTGCAGACATCTGTCGACGCTCCCCAGTTTTTTGGATTATTGGTTCCTTTGGTAAAATCCATACCCTGATACCACGCGGTGAGACCTTTGCCCTGGCTATAGATATAGACTTCGCCGGTTCCCGGACCTGCGGTGTTTTGAAAGGCAACAATATTTTTTGATTCCCCTCCGCAGACGGCGCGCCCCTGGTAAATTAACCGGACAGAATAATCAAGGAGTTGAGATTGAGAATTCGTCGCGATGCCGTTGGTGCACGCGTTTCCCGTCGTCGCATCAAATGCTTCCAGAGCTGTCTTTCCGCTCACGGTGTCCCCACATCTCATTTCTGGTTTATAGAGGGCAACGCCTTCCGTCCGGACCCCGTTGGATACGGTATATGGCCTTTGAAACGCCGGATTGCCATTATCGCATTTTTGTTCGTTTTCCCAAGTGTGGTCTTCGGTCATATATACGGAACCGCCACGAACGGTATATTTAATTTCTTTATCATTTGTTTTCAGCCTAAAGTTATTCGCATCAGTCCAGACAACTTGATTATTTACGACATTTACATAGCTATCAGTTCTCGTAAGCACCGATGCTTTGGATTTGCTGCATTCTCCGGATTTACAGGCGCCAACATAAGAGAGGATATCAACTGGCTGGCTGTTGCCATTGCACGATGGCTCGGCGATTGTAAAATTGTCCGCGCCAAGCCCTACCGGATCCTGGCATTGGTCTTTTGATCCGATATTGCCGCGGTTGTCGATTTCCGGGTGCGGGATGTTTTTACAATAATACTCATCAGGATTTGCACCGCATGCTAAATTATTGGAGCCGCAAACAACCAGCCCTCCCGATTTTTGATAGGTGATGCCGGTATATTTAAATGTTGGTTGTATTTTCTCGCCAGGCCC
>JBBTUC010000093.1:0-1764 GCA_038078675.1 Patescibacteria group bacterium | reverse complement strand
GAACGCCGCGGAAGTCGCGTTACCGCGACCACGCGGTTTACGCGATTCAAATTGCTATGCAATTTGTTACGTTCCACTCGCCGGGCCTGTGGTATACCGGTAACACGTCGCTATGGCATAGCGAAGTAGGGGGTCCGATTCCCCCCAGGTCCACTATCTGAGAAACGGCAGCGGATTGACGATAATCCCATTTTTCCGTACTTCAAAATGAAGATGCGTGCCGGTAGATCGGCCGGTACTCCCCATCCGCCCAAGGATCTGCCCGCGGGAGAGCCGATCGCCGGATTTGACATAGATCTCGCTCATATGCGCGTAAAGAGTGGAGAGCCCATTGCCGTGATCAACGATTGCATAGTAGCCGTATCCGTAGCGCAGGTACTCCACGAGCGAAACGACCCCAGCTTCTGGCACGGCGATGCCGGGGGCGGTGTTGTTTGCAATATCAAGCGCGTTATGATACCAAACCGGATACTGGGTGATGATACCGCTGGCCGGCCATAAAAGCTGCCCGGTACCTCCGGCAAATGTCGGGGGTAAGGGCCGGGCAATCGCGGGAGCTTCCGGTTGCACACCATCAGGGACGATGAGCGTAGTCCCCACATTCAGGGCAAACGTGTCCAAATCCGCAAAATCGTTAAAAGGAAAGTTGACGATCTTTTGTGATTCGGTTTTATACCTTTTGGCAATACTTTGAACTGTTTCTCCTTCTTTGACTTTATGAACGATACCGGAGACCGGTGGAATCTTAAGTTCCTGTCCGATGCTTAAACTATCCCGTTTGATGTCATTTGACCACTTAATCGTATCTATTGATACACCAAATTTCTCCGCAATAGTCGAAAGGGTATCTCCTGCAGTAACCGAGTAAGCAATGACTTGATCACGGGGTTTCTCTGAAATCATCGTTTGGATGCCGTACATAGCAGGATCATCAAGCGAAGTCACGATTTCCGATGGCGAGGTGATATCCGAAAGGTTCCCCGCGGTTGTACCGGGATACGAATTAGCTAAAATGGGAGCGCTCACCACTCCCACCATAAAAAGGATACCTAAGGAGAAATGGAGAAACGGGCGTTGATAACTCCCCCGCCGGGCCATGAGAATATCGACGATGATTTCTTTGTTTTTTTCAAATCCGATGCCGAATCGACGGAGTTTTTTTTCCAGGTAGAGATACCAGCCTTTCCCCCAAAGCCGCAAATCTTCCTGAAATTCATGGAGAATCTCTTGCATATCTTCCCAAATTAATCTAATTGGACCAATTAGTCAAATTTTGACCGTAGTATGTTTCCTATAAGTCCTTCCTGATAAACAGTACAGTGATGAACACACCAAAGAGTTATGAAATATATATCCAAATCAAATTGGATGAATTTTGGCGTTTTGATGGGCTAAATGCAGTATGATATAGTCGTCTGTTATGGATTATACCCTATAGTTTCGATTTCCTCCATCGATATTTTAATCCTATAGTTTAGCCTCACCAATCTTAATTTCCCGCACCAATTTTGACAACCGGTGTTCTACATCTTTTAATAAACCTATGCACTACATCTCCGCTTCGCAAAGTTTCACAAACACTATGCAATACCCAAGAGAGATACCGACTATTCATACGTCTTTGTATTCATTATCCCTCTCCTACCCACTACGAACCCTGCCGTAAGCCAGAAATTTTATACTATAAGTCAAGCAGCAGTCTTCCCCACTCAATAATGGTACTGAACGAAAGGGTATATCTAATCGAAAAATGGTACTGAAATC
>JBBTUC010000092.1:0-10476 GCA_038078675.1 Patescibacteria group bacterium | reverse complement strand
GATCTCCTCGCAATGACACCCTAAGCGTAGGTTCACTGCGTAAGTCCTGACTATATTCTACCAATACTTCCGAATGCAGGGATCCTCGCCTTTCCACCACGGGGTTTGGCGGGGGATTTTGGGCAGGCGGTTGTCGAAAATCCAAACAAGAGGAGCGCCGTTTACGCTCACGGTATGAACCGGTTTATGCGTAAGGATATAGTCAAAGACAAAAAAGAATCGATAGAAAAAAGATTGACGGTTGAGGACGATGACGTAATCGGAGGTTTCATAGGATTGTGTGTTCAGATGGGTAAGAAGATCGGGGCGAAGATACATCCCTCCGACATTGCCTGCCATCACGATAAACACGCTTGCGTTTTTTTCGGCGTTCGTGTTGAGCCATTCGACTGCCTTTTTTTGCGAGCTACCCCAGTAGTCCAGATCATAATTGCCAAACGCGCCGCGCGTCCCGCCCACGAGCTCATTGTAGTAGGCGATTTGAAACGGATGGTAGGAGAAAATGATATATGACATATGACTTATGACTAATGAAAATAAAATAGCGGTAAAAACGGCACGGATTTTTTTCGAAATTTGCGTATTTTTCAAAATAAATTCTATCGTTTGCATAAAGCCGATGGCGGCGATGGCTGCAAGAGGGTAGAGGACTTCTTCAAAATGCCGCACCCCGTCGATGACGGCGATTTTTGGAAGAAGATACCGGGTGAGGGGGAGGAAAAACCAAAGGAGGAGCAGAAGCCCAACTTTGTTTTTCCTAATTTGACTAATGAGTCTCATTAGTCCAATGAGGAAAAAAGCCAGTATCGGCAGCGGCGTCGTGATAGCCAGATACCAGTATGGGTAGTACCAGGGGACAGTGGAGCCGGCGCAGAACCACTTGCCGCCCAGTAAGACCTCGATATTATCTGCCCCTCCGCCGAAGGTGGATACGGCAAGCTTGAGCTGTCCAATCGGATCTCCCCAGAAAAACCACCAGAGTAAAAACGCCGCTGCCGGAGCAAATAAAAAGTACAAAAGTTCGAATTTCGATTTTTTAGTTCTCAGCACGATGAGCCAACAGGCAAATATTGCGGGGATGAAGATGCTATTGATTTTTGTGTTAAACGCCAGGGCAAAAGCAAGGGAAGCCAGTATTAAATTTTTGAGGCGCCCGCCTCGCTGAAGCTCCGGCGAAGCGGGTCGATACTTCACGAGTCGCCAGAGCATCCATATATTGAGAGCAAACACGGCAGCCAAGGGCACGTCTTTCATGTTGTTGTGGAGATCGGCAAAGTAGCGGGGAGTCAATGCAAGAAATAGTGCTGCAACCAATCCAACTCTCCAGTTGATTGCCTCGGCAAGAAAAAAATAGAGCACACTGATTCCTAAAACCCCCGCGATGACAATCGGCAAATTATAGGCAACATCGTACGGCAGGATATTGAGATTTTTGTAAAATAAAAGCCAACTGGCAAACGGGACAATCTGGACAAACGGGCCGTACGGCAGGCGGATCGCGTTTCTCGGATCCGGCTCTACATACGGGAGAGCCCGCGGTTCAACATCAGCCGGTTTGAGTCCGAAAAAATTCGCTCCGGAAAAGAAGTGAAAGTGAAAATCCCAGGTGAGGCCGTAATCGCGAAGTGTTGCCAAACCGATGAATAGGAAGAGTATGGTCAGAATAATGCCGATGATGATCGTTTTTTTCTCCATACGTTTATAACCAGGTCTTATGCAGTGATAGAGCGTTTAAGCTGTCATTGCGAGAAGCAAGATCCCTCACTGTCATTGCGAGCGACAGCGAAGCCAAGTACAGGACTGTACCTGGCGAAGCAATCTCATAATGACAGTTCGGGACAGGCTCCGCAATCTCATACCATGAGAGAGATTGCCGCGCCGTCAGAACGGTCTCGCAATGACACGAGTTGTGTAAGTCCTTTTATTACTTAACGGTAAAAATAGTGAGTTCATCGTTCGTAAATACCAGGCTCGCAAAAGGAATTTGTTTTTTGGGAGTTATAATCCATCCGATCCGGTGGTTAGTCAGGAATTGTTTCTGCTGGTCTTCTGTCATACTGCCTTCAAAAAAATCTCTCCGGAGTTTTTCTTTCACTTCGGGGTAGAGCGTGTGGAGAGGGTGTCCGCTAAACACGGTTTTGTCGGCAAATGCGGGGACGAGTAGTTCTATCCGTTTCCTGCTATCGACAAGAACCACCGGACGGCTGGGGTCCGTCGGCTGACGTCCGAGCCAGGTGAGGGCCTCGGCCACAGGCCGCGGCACATGGTTAAATTCCGTATCCATGAGGACGCCCGGATTGGTTGAAGGCGCCAGCCGCCCTCGCAGCTCACCAGCAAATGAAGGAATAGTAAGGAGGGCATAGAGGAGAATAAACAGAGATATACCAATTCGGTTTTTGCCGAGAGCGAATATTCCTTCAACGCCGAGAATCGGCAAAAGAAGATAACTTGCCGGGTGAAGGTAGCGGATAGGAGTGGTTGACAAGATCGCCGGAACGGGCGAGAAAAAGAGGAGAAACGATATCGCCGCATACGAAAAAATCATTATGTTTAGCGGCCGGAATTTTCTGAAGAAGGGCGCAATACCAAACGGGATAAATAACAGTATCGGGCCAATACTCGATAAGACAAACGGAAGTGACCGGTTTACCCACTGGGCAGTTTCCCATACTTTGCTTACGGCAATGACAGGAGAATTAAATTGTTGATTCGTGAGCCACGCCACAGGGAAGGATACGGCAAGGAGGACCAGAAGTGGGATCCCCACGCGCGTCGTGACAGAAGCGGCAAGAACAAAGATAAGCATTTGAATGGGATTTGCCGAGCTCGCGAGAATTGCAAGTGGAATAATGTATAACGATTTGCGGCTGAAGCTCATTGCTAACAAAATAAATAGAATGGTCTGAAACACCTGGTGCGGGACGCCGCCGATCCTATTAAAAGCAAGGGACGGCGAAAACCATAAGCCCCCTGGAGAGCCGAACAGAAACAATGGCGATGCAGTCAGGATGAAGACAAGGGCGATAATACGCTTTATTTTGCCTGTGGGATAGAGCATGACGAGGAGGTAATAAAAGAGGAGAATACTTAGGGTGACGAGGAGAAAGAGGGAGATATCATAGGTGGCAAACGGGGACAGACCGAATATATGGCCGATATAACCCAGAAGATTATTGAACCAATAAATCCATGTGGGGGGCACGGATTCATTGGTAAATCGGTGAGAGTAAAGGAGGCTTCCGCCCGCACCTTGTTTCATTTGCGCCGCATAGAGAAAGAAATCCGCAAAATAATGCGCAATGCCGGTAAAATATCGGTCGGGCGGATTCGTAAGCCACTCCCGGATGACGTGGAGCTGGTTAAGTGCGCTCATTAGGATGGCAATGCCGCCAACAACGAGCCATTCGATTCGTCTTGAATTTTTTTTCATGATTCAATAGTAAACAGGACTTACGCACTTTCGTCATTGCGAGACCGTTCTGACGGCGCGGCAATCTCTATAGTTTTAGAGATTGCTTCGTCGAAGACTCCTCGCAATGACAGGCTAAACTATAGTCAACTGTGTAAGTCCTGAGTAAAGATCGTCATGTCCGGATTTGCCCAGAGTGGCAAAAGAAACGGGTAGGTTTTCATAAACAGTTCTTTATTTCCATCGTAGGAAGTAAAGAGTACAAAGCGTATGGTATTCTTTTCCAGCCACAGGGATGCATCAGGCTTTTGGAGACGAAAAAACTGGAGTGCATCCTCCCGCTTCTTATCATTACTTATGGTAGCAAGCGGATGGCCGGAGTAGGTCGTGTGTCCGCTCAAGGGGGGAATGAGAACGTCGATATGACTGGCCGGATTCCCGATGGTCACGGCGTCTAAGGGGAGCTTGGATAGTTGGGTGAAGCCTTGGTAGATATTTTTGGGTAAAAAAATGAGGATGTCGCTCGCCTGACTCAGAGGAGCGAGTTTTTCTTTAAGCTCTACACGCATGGTGGGAAGGGACAGGAGGAGAAACAAAACGAGGCAGAGGATTACCCAACGCTTGGACTTGAGAGAAAAAATACCGTTTGCCCCAACCGCGCCGATAAACGGATAGAGAGCAGGGAAAATGACACGGACATTGGAGAGCCCCAATAATTTTGGGACTCCTGAAAGAAACAATACGTACGTTCCCAAGACCAGTATGATGCCAAAAAGGAGCATCGGTTTTTTTTGCCGGAGTGAAGGAAGGAGGCCGATAAAAAAAAGAAGAGACACCGGGCCCACAGAAAGAAGAAGAAAAGGAAGCGTCGTGGTTGTCTGTTGAGCCCCTTCCCAGAGTTTTGATTGGAGATGGGGGAGCTCTGAAAGAGCGCTGTTTGTATAGAGGAAAGAACTCAATGCAACGATGGAAATAAGCAGCAGATGGGGAATATGCGTTTTTCTCAAATCAGGGACGATAAGTGTACACGCCCAAGCCGCTCCAAAGAAAATAACGGCCTGGATGGGATTAAGCGTCGCAAGCGCGATAGTCAGGAGAGAGAGAAGCGTGACCATTTTTGGTTTTGCGCTTTCTTTGTGAAAATAAAGAATGGTCATAAAGAGAAAAAGCAGCGTTTGCAGTATTTGATGGGGAGCCCCGCCCAATCGGTCAAACGCATAGTGGGGCGTGCGCCAGAGCTGGAACGGATACCACATGGGTTTGCCGTCAACCCAAATGTGATTGATCATCGATGTTGCCGTGGCCCCGATAAAGAAACCGGTAAGCGCTCGGAGACGGTCCGTGGGGAAGATTTTTTTGAGGGTGAGATAGGAGATGACTAAAACAACAAATGAGAGCAGCATGACGGAAAGATTGTAAGAAACCATAGGAGAGAGATAAAGGAAACCGCCGATTTTTCCAAGCAAAAAATTGGACCAGTATAAAATGCTTGGCGCAGTGGCTTCACTTGTATAGCGGTTGGCGACAAGCCAATTGCCATGCGCCCCTTGGAAAAAGTGATTGAGGTAGAGGAAATAGTCTTCCCAGTAGTGGATGGTACCCAAAAATACGGTACCCGGTGGGGTTTTTATCATGCCAAGGATAAAAAAAAGAGAATTTGCGAGAGCCAAGATCAAAGAGAGAAGACCGACCGCGACAATCGTTTGTTTCATATGTCTAGTATAGCAAAGTTTTTTTATGCTACACTCGTTACGAACAGGACTTACGCATCCATGTCATTGCGAGACCGTTCTGACGGCGCGGCAATCTCACATCTGTATGAGATTGCTTCGCCAGGTACAGTCCTGTACTTGGCTTCGCTTCGCTCGCAATGACAAACGAAACGTAATATCACTACGTAAGTCCAGTTACGAAATGAAATTTCAAAAAAACGTTGCGATTCTCTTATGTCTTATCTCCTGCGTCCTCTTGCTCGTTTTTCTCTGGTGGCACTACAAGCTCGGGATGATCCGGTATTTTGATGTCGATGAATATGCCCATCTGTCCTGGGCGTATCAAATGCTCTCCGGGAGAAGGCCGTATGTGGATTTTCTGTTTTATATTCCACCGGGATTTCAAGTCTTTCTTATGCCCTTATTTGCTTTTGGGATCGGAGTGACGCCGATTCTCGCGGGGAGATTGGTCCAATTTGTCCTATTTGTCTTATTGGTCGGGGTCACGATGCTCCTTTTTTGGATGATGCGCAGGAGTTGGGTTGCAATCCTTGCCGGAGCGTTTTTGGCCTTCCTGCCCTTGCCGTTTGATAAGTTTCTCGAGATCCGGCCGGATACTCTGGCGACCCTGTTGGCAATGGCGGGAATGGTGTTTCAGGTTTTAGCCTTAAAAGGTGTCACCCTGCGAGGCAGGGTGACACCTTATCAGGTTTTGTCTGGCCTATTTTATGGCCTCTCCCTTCTCATCCTCCCCAAAACCCTGCCGCAGGTGGGGGTCGCAGTGGGGATTGGGGTGATGCGGGAGATATGGGGAGATAAGGGGAAACAAAGTCTGTTCCATCTTATTGCAGGACTGGCGTTGCCTATATCCCTTTTTGCTCTCTTTGCGATTAGTTTAGGCAATATTGATCAGGTAATATACTCGCTTACGAAACTTCCTGTGGAAGCTTTGAAAATCAGCCAGACGTTTATCATGATGCCGGATCTGTTTTTTTATCCCAATTCGATATTTTACGGCGCATCGGGGTGGGTAAGCGGACTTCTTGTCAATCATGCTATCTGGATCCTTGCCATTGTGGTCGGCGCGTATCGATTAGTGGCACCGTTTCTGAGTGTCACCCCCGCGCACGCGGGGGTCCAGAGTAAAACAAAAAACACAAAAGACTGGATTCCCGCCTTCGCGGGAATGACAAAAATAGAGCAGGGAATGACAAAAATAGAGCAGGGAATGACAAAAATAGAGCAGGGAATGACAAAAAAAGAGGTTGCCGCGGCAGAACCCGTATCTCAAGCCTGGTCAGAATTCCTCATCGCCGCGACGTTTTTTGTGCACATCGTGTTTTACGTCCTGATTGCGCCTTTGAAACACACCCAGTACCTCATCCCTATTGCCGTCTTTGTGGCTTTCTATGCGGCTGATGCCGTGGACATGGTTTGGCAAAAGATTTCAGTGTCATTGCGAGCAAAACGAAGTGAAGCGAAGCCAAGTACAGGACTGTACCTGGCGAAGCAATCTCTAAAGATTGCTTCGTCGCTCGGTGACTCGCTCCTCGCAATGACGGCCAAAGGAATTGCACTCATGATTCCTGTGGTTTTTTTGATGAGCTTCGTATGGTTGTATCAGGTGTTTGTGGCGGTTAATACTCCTAAACTCGCCTGGACCAACGCGGATACGCTCTCCGACTTGACGATACTTTATCAAACAATTCCGAAGAGTGAATATATCCTTGATCTTACCGGACAAACCATTTACTATAGACATCCGTTCGTTGCCTGCTGTATTCACTTTGGGCAGTCGGCGCCGTATTTATCCCGCCCGCTGCCCTCGCTGTCACACGCTTTGGAAAAGACAAACACGAAGTATATTTTTGAAGGAGGCTTGAAGCGCACCAATACGCTTCTGCCCGCTGATCAAGCGTACATTGCTGCCCACTATCTGCCACATCCCACGATTGGGGGACTACTTGTTAATAAAAAGTAATCTACAAATATACAAATCTGCAAATATGCAAATGAATGATGCAATAAATTCAATGGTTTAATGGATTACATCATTGGAGTATTTGATCATTTATGCATTTATTGGTAGATTTGCCATTTGTAGATTTGTAGATTATTGTATGAAGCCATTCTTCTCCATCATCATTCCTTACCACAACTCCGAGGCGACGATCGGGCGGCTTCTCCGGTCAATACAGAAGTCCAAAAAGGCCCCGGCATATGAAGTGATTGTGGTGGATGATGGATCGACGGAACCTGTCACCCCCGCGCCCTTTTCTGTCACCCCCGCGCAGGCGGGGGTCCAGCCTAAGAAAATACTGGATTCCCGCTTTCGCGGGAATGACAAGATGTCATTACGAGTAATCCGTCTTTCCCGAAATATGGGTCCGGCGGTAGCAAGGAACAGGGGAGTGAAAATAGCGCGGGGGAAGTTTGTCGTATTCCTCGACAGTGACGTCGAGCTTTTCCCTGACGCACTCCATAATCTCGGCAAGATCTATGAGGATGATCCGGATGTGGTGGCAGTGACCGGCGTGTGGGTCAAAGAGCAGAGAAGTAAAGCATTTTTTCCTAACTATAAAGCCCTTCGCGATTGGAGCTACTGGATCAATGAGCGGGACAAGAGCGGCTACTATTTCCTGTTTAGCACAAGGGTCGCCTCAATTAAAAAGACGGTATTTCAAAGGCTTGGAGGTTTTGATGAAACCTATCCGGCTCCATTGGTAGAGGATATCGAGCTTACCTACCGGATAGCCCGTCGCTACGCCATTATTTTTGCCCCCAACGTCCGTGTGCGGCATGAGTTTGAATCCTTTTGGCCTGTCGCCAAAAAGTATTTCCTGCGCGCTTACTATTGGACAAAACTCTATGCCCGTAGGAAAAAATTTGATCCAGTGGCCACGACTCTTCAGGAAGCCCTGACGACAATTTCGGGTGTTGCCGTCGTATTGTGCAGTTTCCTGGTTATAATATTTCCCTTTATTCTTTATTCTTTATTCTTTATTCTTTTTTTTCATCTCTTCCTCACCCGAAAATTTCTCGCCTTTATGGTCCGAGAGAAGGGAATCGTTTTTACCGTGAAGGGCTTCTTTATGGGGTTGGTCCTGTATTGTTTTATTTTTGCCGGTGCTATGGCAGGGAGAGTTTTTCCTCTTTGGTCAAAAGTTCGTTAAGCTCGTCCAGTTCCTTTTGGGTGCGGCTCCTGTCATCGCCGCCCGGAGTCACATACTTGAGCGTTTCCTTGAGGGCAAGGGCGGCAAGCGCATACTTCTTTTGCTCGCGGTACACAAATGCCAGGTTGTAGTACGCATTGGCGTAGTCGGGCTTGAGGGTGATCGCAGTCGTATAGCTTTCCGCCGCGAGATCAAGTTTTTGTTGCCCTACGTAGGCACCTCCGAGCCGGAGCCGGATCACGGGATTGGTCGGATCAAGCTGCATCGCCCGGGCGTAGGCAGCGACGGTCCACTGATCGGCTCCTTGGGCTACCCCGGTTAATGTTTGGTAGACGGAGGCAATGTTTTCCCATGCCAGGATGTTGGTGGGGGCCATGTTGACCGCGAGTTTAGCCTCCCTGATGGCTTGTTGGATAAGCTGGGTCGCCGTCTGGCGGTCTTCGGCCGAGGCAGAGGCAGTGCCGGAGATGGCACTAGCAAGAGCTAAATTGGTTTGGCTGTAGCTTGTGTGGAAGCGCGTGACTTTTGGATTTTGTGTAATTGCCTGAATTTGGAAGTTGTAGCTTGCCGTCCCGTTACGCGCTTCAAGTGCCCGGATGGATCGGCCAAAGGCAAGTTCAGCCCCGTACGCGCGGATAAGGCCGTAGCTTGACGCCGCGGCAAAAAGAAAAACGAGTGCGGCTATTAGCCTCGAAAGGTGAGACCCTTTGAGGCTAATTGGGTGTGTAGATTCGGAAAAAATGAGGAGGGTGGTGATGACGGCAAGCGCCGGTAAACTCGGAGGAAGGAAGATGAGAGAGAGGGCGGCAAGCATGAGGCCTCTTCGAAGCGGCCACAGAAACCAGCCCGTTGCGGCGGCTCCTATGAGTCCATATACCGTGGCGATATGAAAAAGCATGGAACTCCCGACGGTAAAGCGTGTGTTCCAAAGGGCGGTCTCGTTGAGTCCGGCCGGCCTGCCGGCAGTAAAAGCAGCCAAAAAGTTTTCTGCGCCGACTCCCACGAGGAGCTGCTTCCAGTTTTTATAACTCTCGAGGAGTATTTGCCAGTTGACCCAGAAGGGGAGGGTCGTCGTTCCCCATTTCGGCAGGACTTGATAGACGGTGAAGAAGAGCCCGCCCAGGCTTGCAATGGTCATGACGATTGCCACGATCATGTGGTTGTCGTGGCCCGCGCGTTTGCGGTGGAACGCTTCGGCAATAAGAAGCGGCAAGGTCACGATGAGAATGGTCATGAGTCCTGGATTTATCTCTATAAGCTTGCCCAGGCCGAAGAATTGATAAATGGCCAGTAACCCCGAAAGGCTCACCGTGGTCATAAGGGTCCACCGAAGTATATTTCGGGCTTTTTCATCGAAGAATGTGGATCCGATCAACACTATCAAAAATAAAGAGAGAAGTGTCCCGACACCAAAGGGCGCAAGCAGGGCTTCCACTTTATTTGGTGACAGAAGAAGGCTTACGAGGGCGGCCGCCGTCAAGACACCCAACCCTTTAATCGTCCTGTTCCACGCGATGGTCACCGTTCCCGTCACGCCCACCCGCAGTCCCCAGAGAATGAGAATGAAGATGGTCGCCGCCACCAGGAGCGCCCATTTATTGGTGTCATAGTAATCCTGCGTCAGGGGCAGGAAAAAGACGGGGAGAAGACCCAGTACCACAATCATCACCCATTTCCCAACACGTGTCATAGTTCTACTATAGTGAAGTTTTTTAAGGGAGTAAAGAGGTCAAGGGGTATCCCGGAATGCCACGATGACGTCCGCCTCGGTGGGGGTCTCGCCAAGGGCGGACTCGCTCACGACGGGGCTGCCGCCCAAGCCCTGGCCCAAGGTGATCGCGTCACCCTGCCGGGCGGGGTTGACCACATAGATGACGTCGAGGTCATACGTTGCCTTGGATTTGGCTACCTCCACTCATAGAGAACGAGGAGTTGCTTGTAGGCAATGAGGTGGTCGCCGACCGCAGCTGTGGCAAAAAATGCCGCGTCGCGCTCTCGGGCGGCCTCCACGTTTTCGATGGTCGTCACCTGCGCCTGTTCATTCTCCGGGAGCGCCATGATCTTGCCCAGCTTGGCAATCACCGTGTCGGGCTTAGGTGACAAGGACGGTCCCTGTCGTGCTTGGACGAGGAGGTAGCTCACGGTGCTAAGAGCGATAAACAGTGCCAGCGAGACGATTTTG
>JBBTUC010000091.1:0-18290 GCA_038078675.1 Patescibacteria group bacterium | reverse complement strand
TCAAGCTAAACATCATTGTGATTCAGCAAAATACCATGTTTTGAGAAACTCGGGAGGATGATACGAAACGTTTCTTCATCATGAGTTCCGGTATCTGCCTCCTCCATTGCTTTAAGAACGGCGATTGTAGCTTCCGCTGTTTTATTGGGGGTACCTTGATCTGGGATAGCTATCAATCGTTTGAGCGGTATATGCTTTTCCATGGCGTTAATGTATTGCTTTTAACATAAGTTGTCAACCCTATAGCATTAATGAAGATTAAGCGTTACCCTTTGGAGGCTTTTTGCAGCGCGTGGTAGAGGTTGTCTTCGATATCAATCATACCGAGCTTAAGAGATTCATTTCTTTTATCAAGAGTATGTTCACCCGGGATCCGAACGGTCGCGCCCTCTCGTGTTTTGGAATGTCTCGCTTTTTCCAGAAGAAGATGCACTTTTTCCTTAAACTCTTTTACATCCATAAGCAAATTTGGATTGAAGGCAACGAATAGATTGCCCCAACCGCCTTGCTCATTTAAGCCGGAAAAATCAGCCCCAGGCCACAGACCAGAGAGAATCTCGACGATCATCGCCAAGCCTGCCCCTTTGTATGAATTATCGAAAGGCAGTGTGGCACCTTGCATTGCTTCCTCGGGATCTGTCGTTGGGTCGCCGTATTTATCGATTGCAACATTGGTCGGGATTTTTTGACCCAAGGTTTTTGCTTTCAATAAAGCACCGAAGCTAATGGCTGATGTAGCCATATCAAAGATGAAGGGACGGGGGTCAGATGGTATTCCGAAAGACATCGGATTGGTCCCAAACAGCGGTTCTATGCCTCCGCTTACGGGTGTTGATGGGGGGGACTGTGCAATGATGATACCGATCAAATTTTCTGAAGCTATTTTTTCGAGATAGTAAGAAAGGCAACCGGAAGATGTATGAGTATCTTTTGTTCCCATAAATCCAATTTTTTCTTTCTTTGCAATCCGAATGGCTTCTTTCATAGCCAGGGGGCCAACGAGCATGCCGGGATTTCCATTTCCGATAATGATTGAAGAAATTTTGCTTTTAACAATTATTTCTGGTTTTCCTTTTGGCGTTTGGGATAATATACTGGAATTTCCAACAAAAAGACGCACTATACCATGAGATGTTTTTCCGGATAGTTGTCCGAATAACAATACATCAGCCATCAATTGGGAATCCGCTTCGCTATATTTTTTTCTTAGGGAAGATAAAATTAATCGCTCAAGATCAGTAATTTTTACCTTCATATTGTCCTTTTAAAGATACGGAAGTATTATCGGCATTGTAGTTACTCCGTATTTTTCTGTAAAGTGGCCAGCTCCTGAGACGAGTATAAAGTTTCCATTGAAGCGTTTGTTCATTTCTTCAATGGCAAATGCCGTCATATACGGATCGTTATCGGAAGATACACAATAGATTTCTTTGACATGTTCTTTGATTGCTTCATGATCCATTGGATTTGGCCAAAAGAGCCGGTGCTGGGGATAAAGATCGTTAAAATCCCACCCGGCAACGAGGAACATTTTATTGTATGAATATTTTTCAGCTAGTCGCATGGCCAGAAGGCAGCCGATGCTGTGACCCACGACAATAGTTTTACTATCGATGGTGATGGCCTCTTCGATAAACTTTAATTGCTGCTGCATGTCCGGCAGATCCGTTTGCATCGTGGGGAGGTCGGGGATGAATACCGTATAATTCCGCTTTTCTAATTTCGTTTTGAGCCACGGATACCAATTATTTTCCGGCTTTTCGTACCAGGCATGGAGGATGAGGGCTTGTTTGACCATAGTCAGATTATACTATGTTTTTGAGGAGATGATGGTGAAGCCGGCGCGTTTAAAGTGTTGATCAAACGTGGCGACATGAGTAAGCTCCCATCGTTTCATGACGGCAAATGAGACGCAATCAGTGAACGATAATTTACTCCAGTCGTTCCAGAACCAGCCCCATGCTTTTGCATCATCCTGTGCGAACACCCGATAAATTTTGAGCGGTTTGAGTTCTATTAATGAACGGCGAAGATCTCTTACGCGATCAATGCCGCACCGGTTTCTCAGAAGCGTTATAGATTCATCAAGAATATAGTTTGTGGTTACAAGGTGAGTTTTGTCTTTTTCAAGCGTGTCGAGTATTTGGACAGCGTCGCCATGGAAGTCATCTTGTTCATCAATCAATGCTTTAAAGAAGCTTGTATCCAGAAATACGCGTGGGGTGGTCATATACCGTAAATAGCTTTATCTTCTTCCGACGCCTCCATGGGTTTGCGTTTATATGGCTTTTCAATAACACGCCATAATGATTCGTAAAATCTTGTTTTTTTGCGTACTGCGGACGATTTTTCCTCATAGGCGAAGAATTCGCGCCTAGCGGCGTCATCAATGATTGTTTTCATATATTCATTGGCGCTCATACCGGAGTTTGCCGCAGCCGCTTTGACTTTCATCCAGTCCTCTTCCGGTATGCGTAAGTTGGTCACAATAGTTTTCATATAATACTATATATACTATAGTATGAATGGTATGTCAAGAGGTAGGTTTTTGAAGTTCTCCCGTGAGCCAGGCGGCGTATTTTTGAGACATGTGGAGGATGGGGAGAGCAAAGATGGCAGGGTTGCTGTAGGAGTGAACTTTGAGCACTTCTTTTTCTATTGCTTTGTAATATTTCTCGATGGTTTTGCAAAGAAGGATCACTTCATCGGTTTCTTCAATATAGTTTTTCCCCGGCGGCCAGAAATAGAGAGAGTGCATATTTGGAATGATATTAATGCACCCCGCGAGCCGCTTTTTGAGAAGATGCCTTCCGATATCCTCGGCTTGCTCCCGCAATTCACACGTGATGTAGACAAGGATCATATTGGTGAGTGTATAACGATGTGTTGCTTCGGATCAAATTTGGGCGTGGTGGCCATGAAGAGGGTGAGGGCACCCTTCGCTTCCCACGCATATGTTTCTCCTTTATCCAAAAAGACCAGACCGCCCACCCGTATTGGCCTTTTTTGATTCGGAGTAATGATGTAACCGTTGCCGGAAATGACGAAGACAAGTTCTTTGGAAACTTTATTTACGACAAAGCCTTTTTCGGGATACCGCCCGTTGATTTGAGCGATTGCTCCACTGATAGCTTTTTCTTCCATCTCAAACTCCCAGATCGTTGTGGTGGGAGTAGCTTGAATTTTGTTGGTTTGTGATGATGGAATAATGTTCATGCGATTATTGTAATCGAATACGGGCGAGGTCGGTAGTGTGAAGTGATGGGTATAGGTTTTCTTTCCGTAGGATGATTTCTTTGACTTCCATGGAGATGGGTGCTTGGTGTTTCTCAAGGAGTTGAAAGACGCGATGAGGATCGTGAAGTTTTGTTTTATACCGTGCAACCGTCGTGTGGATGAAGGTGTTATCTTTTGTCGTTTCCGCGGGAAAAGGAAGGCTAGCCTTTAGATCTGCGCGTAAGGTTTGCATTTCGTCGTACTCGTCGAGGGCACACCAGACTATAGCGGATGTCATGGGAAAAAGACGGACAAAAGAAATAGTAAAAGAAGAAAGGGTATTATCAAGTCCGTGGAATTTAGCCAGAAAATCCTGCTCGATAGATGCCCACGCCCCATCGTGTCCGAGCATATAGTTGCTGCCCCAATAGACGACTTGATTGAAACTGATATGTTGAAACGGTCGGGGAGTAGGGTGGAGTGCGCGCGGTTCAAGATTGGATAGTTTCTCCTGCAGATTACATAAAGCGTCCCTAACTTGTTCGGAGAGATCTATTTGGAGTGTGACACCCTTGATCGGCTTGCCCCACATATCATCAAACTCAATATCGCTGTCGAGAAACTTTTTGCGGTTTTTTGATGCAAACCCGTCGTATATCTCAATGAGCCTTTGGTTCATATCTGCTTGGTCATATCCCGAATGCGATCGGTGTAACCCAAGGATTGGTAAAAATTGTGCGCGTGAGTATTGGGTTCAAACACTTCGATGCGGACAATTTCACATTTTTTTTCACGCAGATAATTTTCCGCTTTATCCATAAGAAGAGATGCGACGCCGTGACGCCGATGTTTCTCATAGACAAAGAGTTCCTGTACGCGACCCAAGTGAGATACTGCAAAGCTCAATTGATCGAGTTTCTTCATTTTTTCGACAACTACGACGATGCAGCCGATGACTCGATCATCGGCCTGGGCCACAAAAATTATTCCTCTCTGTCTTTTCACTTTATTGAGAAGCCAACCCATATACTTTTTTCCCCATGGAGGGAGGCGTCGTATTTTTTTGAGCGGGTCGAGCGGGGAGAGATAATCGCTTAAAGCCTCCAAACAGAGGACAACGGCGTCTCTATCAGACTGATCGTATGGTCTGGTTGTGATGTGCATAGATTATTTGATCACTTTGTAATGCAGCTGGATGGTTTGGCGGTTGGTCAAGGTTTTTACCTCGAGGAGTTTGAGACGGGGCGCAAAGTCGCCGTCGGCAAACAAGGGGATGCCGCGGCCAAAGATCGTCGGTTCAATATCTATATATACTTCATCAATCAGCCCTTCTTTGAGGAATGCGCTGTTGAGGATCCCGCCGCCTGCAATCAGGACTTCTTTAAATCCTTTTTCTTTAAGCATTACGATGACGTCATTAAGTGGTTTATCGGTGAAGACCGTATTGGGAGATTTTTGGGAAAGAAGTGCTGCGTCGTGGGTAAGGACGACAGTGAGGACGTCACCAAGCTGCGTGCCTTCCTTTTTGACCATGTCATAGGT
The DNA here is from genome assembly GCA_038078675.1 of Patescibacteria group bacterium. Taxonomy (GTDB): domain Bacteria; phylum Patescibacteriota; class Microgenomatia; order UBA10105; family UBA927; genus JBBTUC01. Next base: position 13,532 of record JBBTUC010000091.1, on the reverse strand, counting down.
TCTGCGGCCAATGATGGTATTTCCCGTTTTTCGGCACATCGCATGAAATCCGTCCCAATCCTCTTTGCTCGTCCAGCTCGTATCATCATCGACGCCCGCAATTTTTCCATTGACCGTCATGGCCATGAAGAGGATAGTTTTCATACATGTTTTATATCAAGCCACACATAAAAAGTAAACACAATACATATTACTCTATTCACAATGCACGTGTATAGCAAATAGAGTAAATCAGGGAGGAATATTTCTACGGGAGGACTACCCGATAGTTGTGAGATTGAGGTAACGTTGGTATGCCCGGGCAGCAGGGAAGTTGTCCGGTTCAAGCGGAAACGGGAGTTGCGGATCGTTTTTGAGAATCGGAAGGTAGCTCATAGCCGCCTCGAGAGGATACGCGCTCTGCTTACCTCGTTTTTTGTATGCGTTTAGAAATGATTCATATCGTACGGCAAGATCGTCTAGATAGTAGACACGGCGGATAAGATCAGAAAGTCTTTCTTCACCTACGCTGCCGTCTTTGCCGAGTTTTGAGATAAGAACCGATCCGGGTATGTCGTGCTGGGTGACAAAGTCCGACAAAATTCGCGTGGGATTGTATGGGTTCATCCATAAACTTTCTTGGAGAAGCGCGCCACCGGTTTTACGGATATGTTCGCGAAGGAGATTCCTGGCGTCGTTTGCCTGGGTGGGAATGTCATAGGAGATGAGGTAGAGATGGCCGTCCCACGGACGGTTGACTCGATAGGCGGGGATGACTGCCTCAATGCGTTCGCGGCCGAATTTGGTGATGGCGATTTCTTCACGGCCTTGTTTGGACATACGCTTGAGGAGCCCCTTGGTAATCATGTTATACGTGACTTTTTTTATGGTTTGATAGTTGATTTCGTTAAGCATGCGGTGCGCCTCTTCTCCGGCTCTGAAAGCTTGGTAAGTATTGCGTACGGTCATGTTGGTAAGAGAGAGGTATGTGGCGAGAAGGAGAAGGTCGGTTACTGTTTCAAACATCCCCTCACTGGCTCTTCCGATGACCTTGATGATCTCTTTTCTTTTCATATTTATTACTTTACTCGTAATGCACGTGCATGGCAAGTAGAGTAATTATGAAGGAAGGTTAGGATTTTATGAGAGGAAGTCTAGTTTTTTGAGTGCACGTTTGAGGGGTGGAGAGAGTGGGAGCGCCTTAAGATCTTTCTTGTTGAACCATCGGATTTCGCGCATGTGATCATCATCTTTGGCGGAAGCCTTGAGTCCTCCCGATGCGTATTTGGCGGTATAGAGAAGCGCGATGAAGTGTGTTTCTTCACCTTTCCAGTTTGGTGTGACAAACTCATCGAATAGAAGAGGCACGAGATGGGTGATAGAAACACCCGTTTCTTCCCGTACCTCCCGCTCGGCCCCCGCAATCGCAGTTTCCCCTGCATCGATGTGACCGCCCGGTGTGAGATACATATCCGGATATGGCCCGACACCCTTTGGTTTGAGACATAGAAGTACTCCCTGTTGATCGTTAAACACAAGAACACCGGTGACAATAGATTGTGGTAAATGATTCATGAAAGTTTTGGGAATCCGTCGGGATATTTTTTGGCTAATTGTGCGAGATCATATTTCGTGACGATGGAAAGGGGAAGCTTGACTGCTTCCTCGCGGGTGAACCAGCCGATGGCATCGCATTTTTCGGGTTCTACGATTGTTGGTTCGCCACGGGTGATTTTACACATGTAGGTTGGGGAAACCCAATGTTGATGCTCGTCAGGGATGATGTGGCTACACACATCGAGAAGTTCGATCACCTTTATATCAATTTTGTGTTCTTCTTTTATCTCCCGAATGATCGCGTCTTCAAGCGTTTCGCCAAATTCCACACTTCCACCGGGGATTTCCCACGCTCCCCGTTCATTTTTAGCTTTTTTGCCCCGGAGTGTGAGGAAAAGCTTGCCTTCACTGTTGAAGATTGCTGCTCCCACCCCGACACCGATGTAGTCTATCCCACGATGCATATTATTTCTTACAACTACACTCGGCGGATGGTTTACTACATCCTTCACACACGCCTTTTTTGATATTTTTTCCGCACGTTTTACACGACTGGCATCCACATGATTGACACATACTATCACCCCCTTCTTTCCTCGCATTCTATCATAGAAGTTATATGTTTATCGCAAAAGCAGGATGCCGATGAGCATGAGAACGCCGGCGATAATTTTTCTCTTCATAAACGATTTTTCTTTGAGAATGAAAATTCCAGCCAGGACCGTGAGTGTACCAGCAGAAGAAGTGACCGGGGTTACGAGGGAAACGTCTGCCAAAGCAAGCGCTTTGACGTAGAGCACAAATCCGATGACATTCAGGAATGCCGTGAGCGCAACTTTCCACCCGCCAATTTTAAATTCGTCGGTAAGCTGTTTCCATGAGATAGATGGAAAGGCCACAATACACAAAGAAAGTCCCCACAATGCGACGCTATAAAAATTTGCAGGAATTCCAATGGATGCTGGTTTATCAAATACTCCGGCAAGCCCAAGCATCATCGCGGCAAAAACAGCAATCCATACTGCCCGGCTTGCCTGAAGCTTCGGATTTTTATGAACAACGGTTAGAGATGCGCCGATGAGAAGTGCCGCTCCTGTAAGTTTTGAGAATGTCAGGGGTTCATGAAGGAAAAGAAGTGCGCCGATAAAAGTAATAACCGGGGAGAGGAGAAAGAGAATGGCTGTGGTGGATGCATCCAGCTGTTTTCTTGCTAAAAAATGGGTCCGTTCATAGAGCCCATATCCAAGCGTTGCTGCCACAATGAGCACCCATTGTATCCACGAAATCTGTGGGAGGACAGCAAGCGATGGGCGTTCAAAGAGGAAAAGAATGGCCGCAAAGAACGTGGCCCAACTGTTAAAAACAAAAGAAAACGTCCGCGGGTGGACGCTTTTGACAGCCAACACCCGCATGAGGAGATTTTGGGTGGTAAACATTAGGACGGCAGTGAGGGAAAGGAGGAGCCACATAGCGACTATTATAGCATGATATAATCGTATCAATGAAATCAGCAGATGTGCGGAGGAAGTTTATTGAGTTTTATAAAGCGCGGGGGCATGTGGAAGTGCCGTCGGCCCCACTCGTGCCGGAGAATGATCCGACGACGTTATTTATATCCGCTGGAATGCAGCCCCTTATCCTTAATATACTCGGTGAACCTCATCCGGCCGGAAAGAGATTAGTGAATAGTCAAAAAGCCGTTCGCATGCAAGACATAGATGAAGTCGGTGACAACAGGCACACGACATTCTTTGAAATGCTTGGCAACTGGTCGCTGGGTGACTACTTCAAGAAAGAACAACTTCCGTGGATTTTCGAGTTTTTAACCAAAGAATTGGGATTACCACAAGAACGTCTCTCTGTCTCTGTGCTTAAGGGAGATGAAGAATCGGTAACTATCTGGAAACAACTCGGAGTTCCTGAAGACAAAATTTTTTCTTATGGCGTTGATAAAAATTGGTGGTCCCGCGCCGGAGAGCCGGACAAGATGCCTCCAGGCGAGCCAGGCGGCCCGGACAGCGAGGTGTTTTTTGATTTCGGACCAGGGTTTGGGTTTCATGAACGCTCCAATGACAGGGCCAGGCCCTGTCACCCTAACTGCGACTGCGGGAGATACATGGAAATTGCCAATTCTGTTTTTATGCAGCATCGCAAGCGCAAGGACGGGAGTTTAGATGAGTTGCCGAGCAAAAGTGTTGATTTCGGCGGGGGTTTGGAGCGGTTGGTTGCGGCAACAGAGGAAACGCCGGATGTATTTCGTACGGATTTATTTCTGCCGATTATTGAGAAAATTGAAGAATTATCAAAGAAAACATATTCCGATAACACCCGGGCGATGCGGATCGTCTCGGATCATGTGAAAGCTGCCGTCATGATGATGGTTGACGGCGTTGTCCCTGGGAATAAAATGCAAAGCTATGTTCTCCGGCGGCTCATCCGGCGGGCGATGCTTTACGGAAGAACTATTGGGATAGATCAATGGGGAGATCTTGTCAAGCCAGTCGTCACAATCTATCATGATGCGTTTCCGCACGTAGCCGAAAAAGCAGATACCGTACGAGAGCTTTTCATCCAAGAAGCGATGCGTTTCGGACGAACGCTTGAGCGTGGGCTACGGGAGATAGAGAAAATACCGTCAATCGATGGGAAAACGGCTTTTTTCCTCTACGAGAGTTATGGATTTCCGTGGGAGATGACCCAAGAGATCGCGCAGGGCAAAGGGCAACACATCGATAGAGTTGATTTTGAAGCAGAATTCAAAAAACACCAGGAACTCTCACGTACGGCAGCAAAAGGCATGTTTAAAGGGGGGCTTGCGGATCAAAGCGAGAAGACGACCAAGCTCCATACGGCCACACACCTTCTCCACGCGGCTCTTCGGAAGATTCTCGGAGACCATGTGCAGCAAAAGGGCAGCAATATCACGGCCTCGCGGTTGCGGTTTGATTTTTCGTATCCTACAAAACTCACGAAAGAGGAATTAGAGGGTGTAGAAGGATTAGTGAATGACAAAATCAAAGAAAATTTTGCCGTGACTTTTGCGGTGATGGATAAAGAGGAAGCCCTCAAAAGCGGAGCCATGGCATTTTTTGGAGAGAGGTACGCGGATAAGGTGAAAGTCTATTCTGTCGGATCATTTAGTAAGGAAATTTGCGGCGGGCCGCATGTTTCCTTTACAGGTACCCTTGGGCGCTTTACAATAATGAAAGAGGAGTCAGCTGGCGCGGGAGTACGACGAATATACGCCACGCTCCATTAACCCATGAAGCTGCCTGAAGCATTTACCCAGATTTTTCAAAAAAAGCCAGAGAAGGGTGAGGTATACCTTTCGCTTGTATTGGAAGAAAGCGCGGTACAAGTCGCGCTTTGGAGCGTTTTATCGGTTAATATTCCTCATATAAGTGAAGCGATATCCGAACGGGTAACGGATAATGCGTGGGATAAACGCTTGGAAGCGTGCGATCGGGCGATTGCGCGTCTCGTGGAAAAAGAAGGACGTGATGATTTTGAAAAGGTAGTATTGGGATTACCGACTTCTTACCTTACCACGGAAGATGATGTTGACCATACAGTACGCCCCCACATCAAGACGCTCACTCATGAACTTGAGCTTACAGCTATTGGGTTTGTGCCCATACATCAGGCTATCGCTCATCAGATCCGCCAGGAAGAAGGCGTGCCACCGAGCGTCATACTCATTGAAGCCGATAGTCAGGGAAGTACCCTGATCCTCTATAGGGTAGGGGTGATGGTAGGCAAGGTGAAGATCGGGAATGATGATTTTGTCGCCAATCTTGAAAAAACCCTGAAAGGGTTTAAGGATATCGAAGTGTTGCCTTCCCGGATTCTCCTTTATGGAGGAGATACTGCTTTGCTCGAGGCGAGTAAACGCGATCTTCTGAAACACCCCTGGCCGACACGAGCAAATTTTCTTCACTATCCCAAGATTGATGTGTTGCCTTTGATTTCCTTGGCCTCCGCAGTTTCGCTTGCCGGAGCGAGTGAACTAGCCACACAGGTGAGTAGTTCAACTGAGCAGCCGGTCGGGGAAGTGGTGGCGGTTGAGGATGCAGATGCCAATGTAACGGAAGTTAGTCCGGAAACACTGGGATTCCGGCACGATGTTGACATAGTTGAGCGTCCGATCAGGGAGCAAGAGAACGATCTAAAAAATGATGAGAAACCATACTATGTACCAAAAAAGAGAATACAACTCCCTTCATTTGAGACGATTATGCATGGTGCGTCCATGATTAAGGTTCCCAGTATGGGACTCTTGGTATTTCTGGCGTTATTCTTATTGGTGGCCGGTGGAGGTTGGTTTTTGTACTGGGTTTTGCCGAAGGCGCAAATTGTCCTGTACCAAGTGCCGTATACGATTACAGAGGTTTCTGCGGTATCGATTAACCCCACAGCAACAGTCGTGGATGCGGCTACGAAAATTGTACCCGGAAGGAAGCAGGAACGCACCGTGATGGGAGACAAGACGATCGCGGTGATCGGCAAAAAAGACATCGGCGACCCGGCGAAAGGAACGGTGACGATATACAATAAAACGCTCACGGGTAAACAACTGAAAAAAGGAATCATACTTACCGCCGGATCACTTTCATTTACGCTCGATAGCGATGTCTCTATCGCCTCGGCAAGTGAAAGTTTGGCAAGTGGATCGGTGACCTACGGTAAAGCCAATACTGCCATTTCCGCAGTGAAATTGGGACCACAAAGCAACCTCCCCGGCAGTACGGAGTTTGCTGTGCGCGACACGCCGACGAGTGTCATGATTGCCCGAAACGACGTCGCACTCTCGGGAGGGACGAGTAAAGCCGTTACAGTGGTCTCCCGCGACGATTATGATGCTCTCGTTACTGACCTCACGCGCGATCTTATTGCCAAGGCGAAAGCGGAATTGAGTAGTAATGTCGCAGGAGGTGAGCAGCTTATAGATGAGACGGTATCTACTGCCGTGAGTCAAAAGAAGTTTGATCAGGAACTTGATCAGGAGTCAGACAAACTTCATGGGAGTATTTCGGTATCGATTAGCGGAATATCGTATAATGCAGTCGAGGTAGCGTCGCTATTTGCAGACATAGTATCGGGCAAGGTTCCTTCGGGGTATATTCTGGACAAAAATAGCGGTACCGTTTCTGTCTCCAATGTGCAGGTTAAAAAAGATGGGAGCGTTTTTCTCAATGCCCGTTATCAGGGCGCGGCCACCCCGAAGTTTGATTTTGCTGCAATGAAAAGTGCCATAGCCAGGAAGTCTACGAGTACCGCTGAACAATACTTCCGAAACATATCCGGAGTAGGCGGGATAGAGATGAATATCGAGCGATCTTTTTGGAAGACTACATTTCCCATTAACCCCAACAACATATTGTTTACCATTAAGAATCTCGAGTAACCGGATTATGCTATGACAGCATATAGGTATGTTAAAGCTGTACCGACCCATCAGAATTCTCCGAAAAAAATAGACTCGGATATCCAAACGGAACCACAGGAATACATCAATCGGAAACATAGGTCCCTCTGGTCATTCGTCTTTATTATCTCGGGAGTTGCCATTCTTTCGTGGGTACTCTGGCCGATCGTGTCATTTGTCCTTCTTTCTGCCCCGCAATTTTCAGGGACGCTCGTTTCACCCATACAAGACGGATCGTCGGGTGTCTTGTCTCCACTCGTTTCAGCCGCCACATCAGAGGTGCCCGGCGTTACCGGTGAAGTGACGGACTACACCAATCCGAACATTTGGTTTCCCGCCGCGCCGCAGAAGAAAATTGTCTCATCAGTGACTGCGTACACCTTGTCTATCCCAAAGCTCGGTATCAAAGATGCATACGTGATTATATCCGGCGACGATCTCAATCGCAGCCTTATTCATTACGGCGGCACGGGGCTTCCCGGTCAGTACGGTACGGCAGTCATATTCGGTCATTCAGTGCTGCCGCAATTTTATAATCCCGCAAATTATAAATCGATTTTTTCGACTCTCCCTACCCTTAAAACCGGGGATGAAATTTTTATCCGTTACGACGGTGTAGAATACCGTTATATAGTCTACGAGATGATCGTTACTGAAGCTAATGATCTGACCCCTCTTGCGCAGCGGTTTGACGACTCGTATGTGACGCTTATCACCTGCGTGCCACCAGGGACATATTGGAAACGATTAAATGTACGGGCAAGATTGGAGAAAATTTAGTATGTCAAATAATTCAAAACAAGTAGCAATAGAGGCCATTAAAAAGAAATTGACGGGCAAGCGGCTTTCGTATCATGAAATATTTTCGATCATGGATGAGATTGCCAACCAGCGTTTGGGGCCTGTCCTCACCACATATTTTGCTGCGGCTGGATTTGCGGAAGGATATAGTGATGAGGAACTGTATTTTTTGACCAAAGCGATGGTCGATACTGGACCGAGACTTCATTTTAAAGGAATCGTTGCGGATAAACATTCAACCGGCGGAGTCGCCGGGACCCGGACGACCATGATATTGGTTCCGATTATTGCCGCTGCAGGGTTTCAGATACCTAAAACGTCATCCCGTGCGATTACATCACCAGCCGGTACTGCAGATACCATGGAAGTTGTGGCGCCCGTCACCTTTAGTCCAAGACAAATCGAATCGTTGGTTGCCCGCGCCGGTGGCTGCATCGTATGGGGAGGACATTTGGGACTGGCGCCTGCCGATGATGTCATTATTCAGGTAGAAAAACCACTCGCATTTGAGTCGTTTGACAAAATTATCGTCTCTATTATGGCGAAAAAAATCGCTTCAGGCGCTACGCATGTTGTTTTTGATATACCCGTCGGGCCGACCATGAAAATCGAACACTTTAAAGACGCAGAAGTTATCGCCCGTAAATTTACCTTCCTTGCCGAAAAGTTTGGGGTAAAAGTGGTGACTGACGTCAATGAGGCTCTTGAAAATGCGGGTCGCGGGATCGGACCGGTTTTGGAGGCGCGCGATGTATTCGCCGTCCTTGCCCAAGCCCCGGACCGGCCACTTGCCCTTGAAGCCAAGGCGTTGCGGCTAGCCGGTAAACTTCTTTCCCTTTGCTTTGCCGATACAAAAGGTAAAGAGGGTATGGACGGGGAAAAAGTGGCGCGGGAGATTCTGGTTTCCGGGTTGGCGCTGACCAAGATGCGCGAGATTATAAAAGTCCAGGGGGGCGACCCGGATATCGATATAGCACGTCTAGGCGTGGGGAAATTTCGTCATGAATGGAATAGTTTGCGTTCAGGACGGGTGTACCGCATCGACAATCGGGAAATATCTATAGTATGCCGGATCCTTGGGTGTCCTACGGATAAACGGGCCGGCATGTACCTTAACCGTAAGCTCGAAGAGACTGTAGACAAAGGTGATATACTATGTACGCTCTACAGTTCAGACCGGTGGCGGCTCAAAGAAGCCGTAGAAACGATTAAAAACGTACCGGTGTATACGGTAGAATAAACAAATTTACAAATGACAAATTTACAAATGAATAAGCAAATTATCGGAATGATTTAATCATTCAATTATTTATTTGTAGATTTGCAGATTTGTATATTTGTAGATTGATATGTTCAAGAACATAATCTCTCCTGTCCAGGCTTGGCTTCTTTCACAAGGGAAGTGCGTGGGTTGCGGCAAAGAACTCGTGAAACCAAAAGGTAAAGGCCAGAGTCTGGTGACGTGTCACTGCGGCCGCATGTATATGTACGACAGTGGAGCCGGCACCTTCCGTCGTGCGCGACTTGATGAAATCAAGTAGATCCTATTCAATTCGCTATCTGTTACTTTTTTTCGCTCTTGTGCTTTCCTCAAGTGGCGGACTACTCTGGTGGAGAGATGCCCTTGCGTCCGTAGACCCCCAAGAGCCTACGTCGGAGACATTTGCCGTTACCCGTGGTGAGGGGGTAAAAAGTATTGCAGCCCGGCTTGCAGCGGCTCGGCTCATCAGAAGTCCGACGGGATTTTATCTTTTAGTGAAGCTCATGGGGATAGAGCATAATCTTCAGGCCGGAGATTTCCGCTTGAACCGCCGGATGGACACGAAGACGATCGCCGGGGAATTGACTCATGGGATATTGGACGCGTGGGTGACGATCCTTGAAGGATGGCGGGTAGAAGAGATAGCTGCCAAACTCAACAAAGAGTTGGATATCCCTGAGAGCGAGTTTGTCAAAGTCGCCCGTGAAGGCTACATGTTTCCGGATACCTATCTCGTGCCGCGGGATGCAACGGTTGGGGCGGTAGCGCAACTATTTACGTCCACATTTGATCAGAAAGTAGATACGGCCATGCGCGCGGATGCCAAGAAAACCGGATTAACGTTCCCGGAAGTGCTGACTCTTGCTTCTATCGTCGAGCGGGAAGGAAGGACTGATGAGGACCGGCCGGTGATTGCAGGAATTCTCCTCAAGCGTCTCAAAGCCGACTGGCCGCTCCAGGCTGATGCCACGCTTCAGTATGCACTCGGGTATCAGACAGGGGAAAAGACATGGTGGAAGAAAAATCTGTTTGATGAAGACAAGAAGATAACCTCTCTATATAATACATATCTTCACCCCGGACTTCCGCCGGGGCCGATAGCCAATCCGGGTTTAGCCTCCATTAAAGCCGTGATTTATCCCAAAGAAACCGATTACTGGTATTACCTCCATGATCCCAAGGGAGGCGCCCACTACGCAAAGACGCTTGAGGAGCACAATAGCAATATTTCTAAATACCTTCAATAGAGAATTCCTTTATTTCGTTGTCATTCCCGCGAAAGCGGGAATCCAGTTTTATAACGCCTTAATACTGGATCCCCGATCAGGTCGGGGATGACGGAATAGAGGCTAGCGGATACAGAAAAAGCCGCCTACAGAAGTGAGTTCTTCCAAAGACAAATCTTCCCGGATGAATGCTGATGCCGAGCCGCCGTCAAGGTTGAGAACATCTTTCAATTGTAGGCGCGCAATAATTTTGGATAGAATATCGGGAGTATCGGCAAGTTTTGGGCCGCTCCAGGAATTTTCCGGGTCGTATATTGCCAGAAAAATAACCGCTTCTTTTTGTGTGATTCCCACAACCACGCGCCGGGCAAATTCATCGTCGCGGATAGCAAGCGTTAACATCTTTCCCCCGCGGATGAGGACCGGGCCGGTCTGGAGGGCGAGCCCTACGGTTCCTTCAGGCGGCGAGGAGGTAATCGACGCGGTATTGTTTTGATCCACAACAAAAAATCCGTTGAAGAGCGTATTGGGGATAGAGCCGCGCAGGGTTTTCCCTTCGTTTATAAACAAGCCAGTTGGTTGGTTATCTTTGGTATAAAATCCGCCGCTCGTCACTTCCGCGCATTCTTTATTGTCTACCAAAGATCGGGCAGTGCGTTTTTGGGTGAAGTTGGGGATAAGGGAGAGCGCGGACACATCACTAATCTCAAACCACGCGACGCGATAGGTTCTGCCGTTCTTATTAATATCAAGAGATTGGGACGGGGGAGACCGTGAGGCGGATAAAGCCGGCGTGGGGGAGGCAGTGGGTTTTGTCGTGGTGGAGACAGGCGTGCGAAGTATGACAAAGGTAACTACGATACCGAGAAGGATAAAGCCGGCGAGGAAAAAGCGCATGTTATTCTTGGCTCTTAACCGCGCTGTCCATACGGGTTGCCTCGGGAGTAATGCCTTTCATGATATTGTAGATCGGTGGCTGGTTTCCGTTGCCGTAAAGAAGCATGAGAATGACAACCATGATGACCGCATTGATGACGAGAAAAAATATCGTCAACCCAAACGTCCCCAGACCCCATGCAAGTCCGCGCCGGAGGCCAACGAGGAGAGTAGGCGCAATCAGAAGAAATCCATATATACCTATCGAAATTATCGTGACCAATATGAAGACAATGCCGACCATCTCATAGGACACGATTTGTGCAATAGTGTTTCTGAGAAGAAACAGACCCGCGGTGTAGACTGCAATGAGCGCGGCAGACAGGAAACTTCCGCCGATCGTCAGGACAATATCTGCTGATGACGGTGCGATTCCTTGTGGTTGCTGTTTTGCGTGTGCGTGGATGGCAGCTCTACCCAGGAAAAAGAGAAGGACAACGGCTATTACGAAAATACCCAGTCCGATGAGGATATCCTTTCCGTAGAGACGGATGAGCGAATCCGCATAGCGGCCCTTTACCGCGTAGGACTCAAGAGGCTCCAAGTGTGAGGCGGTTTTGGTAATCGTCCCGTAGCCTACCTGGCTGTACATCTGGTCCAATTGCGTGTTGGGGGCTGCTCCTTTTTCCACTCCGGCAGCAAGCGACATGGCTTCCGTATCGCTGAAGCGGTAATTGACCGTACCTTTGGCCCCGGCCAGGATAAGGTCGCTATCCACGCTTATCCCGATTGTTGCCTTGGTGACTGATGTGTCTTTTACCTTAAACGTTTCAAACGTATAATTGTAGGCGCCGAAGAGATTTTTTCGGGCGTAGCCTGTTGCGCTGAAAACGATAAGAACGCTTCCGGATTTGCCCGGTTTGATTGACTGAGGGAGCGAAACAGTAAGCGTGTCGCCGTTGAATTCAGTTTTGGCTTTTTGGTATTTTGTTTGACCGTACCATTGATAATAGTTTGTCTCCTGGTCGCTAATAATCTGAAACGCGTTCACGCGGCGTGGTTCTACACGAGGGATACGAAAGGAAACGATATTGGTTGGCGCCTCTCCCTCATTGATAAACGCCGCTTTCATAGTGACGATGGCATCGCCGTTGCCGCGGAACAAGACTGAGTAGGCGTGCTCTTGCCCTAGAATCGGCGTCGTATCAGGCGGCCGTATGGGCATGATTTGTGTTTCCTGTGCGGATACAAAAGGAGTTTTAATGGAGAAAAGAAGGAGGACAATAAGAAACAGAAGCGTTTTGAGATACTTCATGAATCTATCATAGACACCTTTTCACGCGCATGTCAATTGGGTTACAATGCCTGTGTATATGAGCGCCACTATTAAATGTACCCATTGCGGAGCGGAAATAGAAATCACCAAAGCACTTCTTCATGAAGTGGAGGATCAGGTCAAAGATCGCGTGTGGGAAGAGGCCGCGAAAGCCGCGAGGGAGAAGGCAGTAGCAGACGTATCCGTCGAGATGAAAGACCGCCAGAATCAGGTCGCGGAACTGCGGGAGCAAAATAAAGCGCTCACCGGGCAACTTCTGGATCTCAATAAATCTATTCGGGATCTCAAAGATCAGGACGAGAAACGGGCCCTCGAGTATGAAAAGCGTCTAAACAATGCGATAGATAAATCCCGGGAGGATCTTGCCAAAACCATCGGAGAAAAATCCCAGATGGAGGTCTTGGAGCTCAAAAAACAACTGGACGATACTAAAAAATCTCTGGATGATGCCAAAAACAAACTCGCCCAAAAGTCGCAGCAGCTTCAGGGAGAGGTTTTGGAACTTAACATAGAAGAAAAGCTCAAAGCCGCGTTTATTTATGACGATATTGCCCCCGTCGGAAAAGGCGCTCAAGGGGCAGACATCATTCAGACCGTCAAAAATCAGGCGGGCAAAGCCGCGGGCATTATTCTCTGGGAAACCAAGCGGGCCAAGTGGACGCCTAGTTGGCTCCCAAAGCTTCGTGAGGACGGGAGAAACACCGGCGCAACGGTTGTGGTACTCATCAGCGAAAACGTGCCCGAGGATATCGGGACCTTTGCCATGCGGGAGGGAGTCGTGGTCACCACGTACTCGTACGTGTTGCCGCTTGCCGAGCTTCTCCGCCGCGCCGTCATGCAGGTGGCCCAGGCCCGGTCGGTTGCGGCCAACAAAGACGAGAAGCTCGAGTTTCTTTATCAATACCTAAGTAGCGATACATTCCGGCACCGGTTTGAAGCGTATGCGGAAACCATCAAAGGGATGGAAGAGGATTTGGGTACGGAGCGCCGGAGTATGGAGCGCTTGTGGAAAAAGCGTGAGATGCAGATACGCCGTGCCATAGACAACATGGCCAAAATGTACGGTGAACT
>JBBTUC010000090.1:7821-18880 GCA_038078675.1 Patescibacteria group bacterium | reverse complement strand
TATTTGCCGTCTTTCTGGATGATCGTCCGGTAGGTAAGAATCGTCGTTTTCATAGTAGCGACAGTATATCACAGGGAAGATCTTGATGGTACAATCGTCTCATGGCAGAAAAATTCTATATTACGACGACCACGCCGTATGTGAACGCGGATCCGCACATCGGATTTGCACTTGAAATCCTGCAAGCGGATGCTATTGCCCGTTACAAAAGGCTCTGTGGTTATGACGTCTGTTTTAACTGGGGAACTGATGAACATGGACTCAAAATCTATAGAAAAGCACTGGAACAGCATAAGGATCCCAAAATATATTGTGATGAGTTTGCGCCAAGGTTTAAAAAATTAATTGCGACGCTCAACTTAAGTTCGACGAATTTTATCCGGACAACAGACGACTATCATGTCTTAGCGGCCCAGGAATTTTGGAAACGATGTGAAAGAAACGGCGACATTTATCAAAAAAGCTATCGTTCCAAATACTGCGTCGGATGTGAACTCGAGAAAACAGATTCTGAACTTGTTGATGGCCGGTGCCCTACCCACCCAAGTCTTGAATTAGAAATGATCGAAGAAGTTAATTATTTTTTCCGTTTTAGCAACTACCAACAAAAGCTTCTCACCATGTATGACAATAACCCTGACTTTGTCGTCCCACAAACACGGTTTAACGAATTAAAATCATTCGTCAAGGCGGGGCTTGAGGATTTTAGTATTTCCCGGCTCAAGAAAAAAATGCCGTGGGGTGTCCCCGTACCAAACGATCCGGAACAGGTCATGTATGTATGGTTTGATGCGCTCGTCAACTATATATCTACAATTGGCTGGCCCTCTGATGAAAAGAGATTTCAAACCTGGTGGCCGGTTGTCCAGGTCGCCGGGAAAGATAATATCCGCCAGCAATGTGCTATTTGGCAAGCCATGCTTTTATCCGCAGGGCTACCAACTTCTAAACAAATATTTATCCATGGATTTATCACAAGCGCCGGACAACGAATGAGCAAGACTACCGGAAATGTCATAAGTCCATTTGATTTAGTAAAAAAATACGGTCTTGATCCTGTACGGTATTATCTCCTACGGGAAATTCCCTCCTATGACGATGGGGACTATTCTGATCGACGATTTAAGGAATTGTACAATGCCAATTTGGCAAACGGACTCGGCAACCTCGTCGCACGCGTCGCAAAACTTGCAACACATTCATCATTCAACATTCATCATTCAACATTCTCAGAGATAAATACCGGGGTATACAAAAAAGCCCTTGAGGAGTATCGATTCAACGATGCGCTTGCCGCGGTGTGGGAAAAGATCAAGGCCACGGATAAATATATCGATGAAAACGAACCGTGGAAGTTGACCGGTGACGCGCTTACTAAAGTCCTCAAGCAGGCAATCAACAGAATCCTGGAAATCGCAACCCTCCTGCAACCGTTTCTCCCACAAACCGCCGAAAAAATCCTCGTGCAATTTTCCACGCAACCAATTCAACCACAGCCACCGTTGTTTCCGAGATTAACGTAATGTCATTGCGAGCGAAGCGCGGCAATCCCATCGAAAAAAAGATTGCTTCGCCCCGCCGCGGCGGGGTCTCGCAATGACAACTTAATTATGTATATTGATACTCATTGCCATCTCAACTTTCCACAATACGATACTGATCGGGCTATGGTCATTGGAAATGCGAAAAAGGCAGGAGTGAAGCAGTTTATCAATCCCGGCGTTGATCTTTATTCATCCAAACAGGCCATTGATCTTGCCCAAAAACATCCCGGTGTCATCTTTGCCGCCGTAGGTATCCACCCGTACGAAGCCCAACACGATCCTGAAGTTTCTCTTTTGGAGTTTTTAATATTGTCATCCCGGCCGAAGAGCCGGGATCCAGTTATTAAAGAAGATGGATTCCGGGTCAAGCCCGGAATGACAAATACAGTAGTCGCCATCGGTGAATGTGGTCTAGACTATCATCAATACACCGGGGAAAAAGCACTTGGTAAAAAAGATAAGCAGAAACGACTACTTGCTGAACAAGCAGAACTTGCCATAAAGCATAATCTTCCGGTCATCTTCCACTGCCGCGATGGTTTTGACGATTTTTTTGATGTGCTGGATACGCTTCCCTCTCAACCAAAAGGAGTCATCCATTGCTTTTCCGGAGGACTCCAGGAAGTGCGGCAAGCCCAAAGCCGTGGATTTTTTGTGGGGCTTGACGGCAACATCACCTATTCCAAACATCTGCAAAGCATCATCCCCCAGATTCCTCTTTCCATAATTCTTCTTGAAACGGACGCGCCGTACCTGACCCCAGCCCCCCACCGTGGAACCCGCAACGAACCCAAATATATTCCTCTTGTCGCCCGCGAAATCGCTAAACTACTTGGCGTATCAACGAAGGAAGTCGGAGAAACCACAACCACCAACGCAAGAAAGCTCTTTTCTGCATTGATTTGATAATGGAATAATTGGATAATTGTCTAGCGGAGCGAGATCCCGCTTCGCGGGAGATAATTGATATGACCATCACCCTCATCATCCCGGCACTTAACGAAGAAAAATACCTCCCGCAAACGTTCGCGTCTATCAAAAAGATGGATCGCCAACCGGATGAAATCATCGTCGTCAACGCCCAGTCTGAAGATAAAACCGCCGTCATTGCCAAGTCTTTCGGCGCCAAAATCGTTTCGGTCGACCGCAGGTCCATTGGCTACAGCCGGCAAAAGGGCCTTGAGGCAGCGTCCGGCGATATCGTCACATATACCGACGCAGATACCATACTTCCAACCAATTGGCTTTCGATAATTGTAAACCACATAGAGAAAGATCATGTCGTCGGTGTGTTCGGCGGATTCCGCGTACCGGATGGTCCCTGGTGGTATCGCCTGTATATCAACGTTTTCCAACCATTTGCCAATACCCTCACGTATGCAATATTCAAAATCCCTTTCGCCACGGGTCAAAACATGGCATTTTACCGCAAAAATGCCCTATCCGCAGGAGGCTTTCCTGTAGATTTCAAAATAGCCGAAGATATTGAGATTGCCAGACGCGTCATGTCCACAGGAAAAATTACCTTCCGTCAGGACTTTTTTGTCGTTGCCTCAGGCAGACGCGGTTATGAGGGATTCTGGCAGCTTGTTTCAAGAAGTTTTACGGCATTCTTCTACTACTTTATCTACCGCAAAGCCGATAAAATCGGCTTTCCGAACATGCGCTAACCCAATCCGTGTTATAATTTGGATTGATTGTATGCGCCAATTCTTTACCCGCTACCCAAACAAAACACGCCGCATGCTCGAGATACTCGTGCCGGGATTGAGTTGGCTCCTTATCACCATGCCCCTCTGGCTCTCGTTCCGTCACCCGGCGCTTGTGGCGTACCTCATCATTACCTTTGACGTCTATTGGTTTTATAAATCATTTACCCTGGCTATCTACGCAATTCGTTCCTATATCACTCTTACTGCGCACATCAAGGTCGATTGGCGTACTCAGGCGGCGAAGGAACCAGGATTCGATACGGTCTATCACGCAATCATCATCCCTGAACACAACGAACCTATCCACGTCCTTCGGCGGACACTCGAAAATCTTACGAAGCAGGATTTTCCGCTTCATCGGCTTATCATAGTTCTGGCGACTGAAGACAAAGATCCCAATGCCCGGGAAACCGGAAACCTCCTCAAGCAGGAATTCGGATCAAGATTTGGCAAATTTTTAGTCACCCGCCACGTATTGCATTTCGGGGAAGTCGCTGGAAAATCATCCAATATGGCCTGGGCAGCAAGGAAATTGGTCCGCCAGCTGGCGGTTTGGAACATTCCGATAGATCAAACAACCGTCACGTCCTGCGATGCCGATGCGCTTCTCCATCCGAAGTATTTCTCGGCGCTCACGTATCAATTTCTGACCGATCCGGACCGCGCGTATCATTTTTATCAGGGAGCGATCCTTTTTTATGCCAATATTTGGCGGATCCCTCTTCCGACCCGGGTCCTCAATACATTAGGAAGCATATGGAATTTATCACTCCTCTCACAAAACAGCCGATTTATTAACTTTTCTACATACTCGCTCTGCCTGTCTACGGCGGTACGTGCCGGCTATTGGGATGTGGATGTCATTCCGGAAGATTACCACTTATTTTTCAAAGTGTACTTTACCCTGGGAGAAAAAGTTTCCACGCGTGGTATTTTTTTGCCGGTTCTCGTTGATGCTGCAGAAAGCAAGACGTTCCTCCGTTCCCTTGTCAACCAGTACGAACAGTCCAAACGTTGGGCTTGGGGAGTATCGGACATTCCCTACGTGATACGCGGCGCGATCCTCCACAACGAAATAGCGCTCATGGATCGCCTCCGTCGGATCGTATTTCTTCTTGAACATCATATTTTTTGGCCATCGAATTGGTTTATTCTGACAATCGGCAGCAGCATGCCTCCCCTTCTCAATCACGCATTCGCACGAACCGTATTAGGACATAATCTTTCACAAATCGCAAGTGGCATTCTCACATTGTCCGCAGCGTTCATTATTGTTGTTATTATCATCGATTTGCGCACAAAACCGCCGCGTCCGAAAGAATTTGCATCCTGGAAACTTCCGTTCCTCTACCTTCAATGGTTCACGCTCCCCATCGTTTCATTCTTCCTGGCGGCTCTCCCCGGACTTGATGCGCACACACGGCTCATGCTAGGAAAACGACTGGAGTATCGGGTGACGGAAAAGGTATAATCATTCTATATGTGGAATTGGTTTCTCACCCACTCCCCACTTCTCTACTTTACCCAAAGCCTTTGGCGTGATGAGGCATTCTCCATATTGGTCGCCCAAAAACCCGTCTCTTTCATACTCCAATATCTCACGTTTGAACCTCCGGTTTACTATATCCTTCTTCACTATTGGATCAAGCTTTTCGGTACCTCGGAAGTCGCTGCCAGAAGTTTATCGCTTCTGGGATTTACCCTGGCTGCAATAGTCGTTATCCTGTGGAGTGAAAAGCTTTTCCGAAAACACTGGCTTTCCTGGGTAACGCCGTTTCTCTTCATCACAAATCCTATGCTCCTTTACTACGCATTTGAGGTGCGCACCTATGGCTGGTATATATTCTTCGCGACACTCTCGCTCTACGCCTACAGCCAAGCGCGGTGGCGACTGTTTGTTCTGACAAATATTCTTGGGTTTTACACACATACGTACTTCCTCTTTTTGATCGTTTCTGAAACAATCCACTGGCTGATCGTCCACCGAGCGAAACTCACGAAACCACGTGTCATTTTACGAGAGCCAATGGTTGCAAGTACTATGCTCGTCCTGTCCGCCATGCTCCCATGGATCATCCGCGTAATAAAAGCTGCCGATACGCTTAAAAATTCATGGTACTTCCCTGTTGATTGGCATCTCGTCAAATCAGTACTTGGCAATATATTTCTGGGCTACGAAGGTACCCCCTGGCACCTATGGGGATTTACGGCAAATTTTTCACTCCTCCTTCTGGTGCTTTTTTTCCTCGCCATCCGGCCTAAAACGACGCGGAAACGCAATGCAATTTTTCTCTCTACAGTATTCGTGCCGCTTTTTCTGGTCATTGGTGTCTCATTTCTCAAACCTCTATTTACCAATCGGTATGTCATCATGGTAGCTATCGCAGAAGTATTTTTAGTTGCTTTTGCCATAGAAGCGATAAAGACATCCTGGGTTCAAAAATCGATTGCGATTGCCTTTTGCCTTTTTTCTATAACCTTCAACTTCTGGTACCCGTCAGAGCACGCGAAAGTAGATATCCGTTCAACGATGATGCAAATTAATACGCTTAAAGCTGATCACGACGTGATACTGGCTCAAAGCCCGCTCGTATTTCTCGAAACGCTTTACTATTCCAAAAACCGATCACGGGTCTCCCTCTACAACCCGTATAACATTCCGTTCCCATGGTATGTAGGGGGAGTCGTTGTCTCGCCTGATCAGATGGCACGGGATATTCCTGTCTACCCAATCCGAGCATTTTTCGTCAGTGAACAAGGAGATTTCACGATCACTTACCGTACACCATGAACCATATTGCTCCACTGCGCTTGGTCGTTACGATTGTCGCCACTCTCTGGGGAACAAACGCACTAAATTGGGTTGTCACAATAAGCCGAAAGATAGTTCTTCTGGCAATAGTGGTTTCATGGGCTCTCTTTCTATGGAAATATCCCACACTCCCGCCGCTCATTCCGCTTTGGTATGGAAAACCGTGGGGAATAGACCGCCTCGCACATCCATTGTGGCTTATGCTTTTGCCGGGAGGGAGCTTTGTTGTATTAATGACGAATATCATGGCCGAAAAGGTGCTCACGCACGATATGCTCGTTTTTACACAAATTCTTGAGCTATGTACGCTCCTTGTCGCCATCCTTTCGCTTGTGACACTGACAAAAATTTTGTTTCTCGTATCTTAGCGTCATCCCCGACCTGATCGGGGATCCAGTTTTGGACGATTGAAGACTGGATTCCCGCCTCCGCGGGAATGACAATTTTTATGATCCAAGCAATTCCAGCGTTCATTACCGCGGCAGTCATCACGCTCCTTACTACTCCCCTCGTACGGATACTCGCCGTGAAATGGAACCTTGTTGATGATCCAATCAAACGCGCGCATCCGGCACACACGCATACCGGTGTCATCCCACGAGCCGGTGGTTTAGCTATTTACATCGGAATTGTTCTCTCTATACTTCTATTTATTCCTCTTACGAAACTCATCGTGGGCATCCTCGTCGCTGCAACAATCCTCACTCTCGTCGGGCTCATTGACGATAAGCGTGATATTAATCCTTACTTCCGCCTGGCTACGAACGCGACCGCAGCTCTTATCGTTATTGGCTCTGGAGGAGGAATACCATTTATAACTAATCCCATCACCGGATCGGTGTTACGACTCGATACTTGGCGTATTGCGTTTGATTTTTTTGGGCCTCATTCAATTCTCGTTTGGGCAGATATCCTGGCTTTTGTATGGATTCTTTGGACGGTTAATATCGTCGGGTGGTCTGCGGGAGTTGATGGACAGATGCCCGGATTTGTCGGCATAAGTGCATTTATATTGGGGCTTCTTTCCTTAAGATTTATTCAAACAGATCCATCCCAACTCTATGTCACTATCCTTTCTTTCTTGGTCTCGGCAAGCTTTTTAGGATTTCTCCCCTGGAATGTATATCCACAGAAGATTATGCCCGGGTATGGCGGTAAAACACTCGCAGGATTTTTCCTGGCTATCTTAGGCATCCTCTCATTCGGAAAACTCGGGACCGCCATCCTTGTTCTTGGCGTCCCCACGATGGATGCTGCGTATACTCTTATCCGGCGCATAGGAAAAGGAAAGTCGCCGGTATTAGGCGATCGCGGACATCTCCACCACCATCTCCTTGATCTGGGGTGGGGCAGACGCCGGATCGCCTTGTTTTACTGGGGGGTGTCCGCTATACTTGGGTGGATCGCGCTCACCGTCACGAGCAGGCAAAAATTATTCGCATTATTATTGGTTGCCGTTATTATTGGAGGATTCCTCACATGGGTCAACTTCTTTTCGCACTTTTCAAAACCGTCCGACCCCGACAGTGGCTAAAAAACTTTGCCGTATTCACGACAATTTTATTTACCGGACAACTCTTTAACGGAGACCTATTATGGCGTTCTCTCCAGGCGTTTATTGTTTTTTGTTTATTGTCCTCATCCAACTACATCCTGAATGACATTCTCGATGCGCCGGGAGACAAGAAGCACCCATTTAAAAAGTTTCGACCTATCGCAAACGGGAAATTACCAGTCACGGTTGCTATACTTTCGTCTATTAGTATTGCCCTCGCCGGCCTCTGGTTAAGCCGTACGATCGGAAATACGTTTTTTATTATTTCGGTCGCATTTCTTGCTCTCCAGTACTCCTATTCAATTTTTCTCAAACGATTTACCGTGATTGACATCCTTACGATCACAACGGCTTATATCTTACGCGTCTACGGGGGTGAGGCAGCCACAGGCTACCACATCTCGATTTGGCTCGCGCTTGCCGCGCTTTCACTGGCACTTTTTTTAGCTATCGGGAAACGCCGGGCGGAACTTACCCTCATCCAAAGTTATGAAGGTGTGCTTCCCCGTGATACGCGCGCTTCACTCTCTCACTACTCGGAAAAACTATTAGACACCTACACTGCTATGTTTGCAAATTCGACGTTTCTCACGTACGCCTTTTTTACCTTCCTCGCCCGACCATATAACGAAGGATTTTTCCTTCGTAACTACGGCGAGTTTTTTGTCGATCTCCCGGGACGGAAGTGGATGATGGTCACGATCCCCTTTGTCCTCTACGGCATCATGCGCTACATGCAGCTTATCTATGAAGGCAAAGGCGAGTCGCCGGAAAAAATCCTAACTTCAGACTTGCCACTTTTGACCACCGTCATCCTCTGGGTCGGAAGCGTGCTGGTAGTGGTGTATGGGATAGGGGGATAATTCTATTCCGTCTTTGTGGCGTACTGTCCGGAGATCCAGCCAAGGCTTTTCGCATCGTATTTAATCTGATACCAACCCGTTTTTTCATCCTCGATGGAAAACTTTTCACCAGGTTGAACTTGCGCGGCTACCGTAGCATTTTTGCTTGGTTCCATCCGTACATTGAGACCATTATTTTTGCGAACATCCGGTGTATCTTTAATGGTAACAAACGGCTTAGCTGGATCGGTCGCTGCTCCCGCAGCTTTGGTTGGGGTGCCTTGCGGAGCAAGGTCCTGCTTCGCAGGAGACGAGGGCGAAGCCTCCTGCGGTGTTTCACCGGAAAGCGCAAGCTTGACGATAGCATTAAGCTTGTAGCCCGCAGTTGTTTTGATCTTAAGACTCCGGGCCAGAAATCCGAGCGAGGTAATCGTGAGCGTATGATCACCTGCCGTTATGTTCGGTATTGAAAGTGGACTGATGCCCTTCGTCCCCCCATCCAGTGCAACCGTCGCGCCGTCAGGATTGGTGGTAACCGCGACTTCCGCAAATTTACTCGTAATTTTCTCAAGAGACAATGTATCTACGGCTATAGCAAATTCCGACTCTGCAAGAGTCGCACTGACGTACGTAAGAATATCAGGTGAAATTATTATATTTCCCTGCCAAGAAGCAAGCGTTTGCGTCGTGGTTTCCGGAACCAAACGAATTATAAAGCTCCCTGCGTCTACTTTGGTCTCGACCGGGGTTCTCCCAATATGTTTGTTATCAAGAAAAACACTTGCCGTCGGGCTGCTTGCGACTTTAAGCATCCCTTGTTTGGGGCTTCCGCTCCCAACTAATTTCACTCCTCCGAGGATGAGCCCAACGATTGCGAGAATACTTATAAGAAATCCAATTTTCCGCTTCATACCAGGTAGTAGAACTTCGATAGAGGATTGAACTTCAATCATCTCCACGATTTCTACTTTTCTTTAAAATAGCTTCTTCTGCCAGGTTTCAGCATCGCTTCGCGATGCGATCGAAGTTTCACTACCTGGCATGGTACCCACGATCATAGCATAGTGAGGCAAATAGCTGCAAACTCCGACTAATCAAATTTCTTGTATAATCAGGTTATGATCCATCACATCGTACTTTTTAAGTTTAATGCGATGGCCACGCCGGAAAAAATTGATGAGTTGGCTAAAGCGTTGGTGGCCCTCAAAGAACAAATTCCGGGGATCATCCGTTACGTCTGGGGACCGAGTGTCAGTATTGAGCCTTATGGAAAAGGCTACACGCACGCGTTCATCATGACGTTTGATACACCAAAGCACCGCGATGCTTACGTCCCACATCCCTTGCACAAAGCACTGGTCGCCAAGTACGTAGATCCTATTTGTGATGACGGCATCGTTGTTGACTTGAAAGAATAATATGCAATTACTCCAAGGAAAAGTAGCTATCATCACCGGGGCGAGCTTCGGGCTCGGCAAAGCAATCGCGCTCAAACTCGCTCCGGAAGGAGCCAAGCTTGCGCTTGTTGCCAGAACCGAAACAGAACTCCAAAAGCTCAAGAAAGAAACTACTCAATTGGGAGCGACCTGTCAGTATTATCTCTGCGACATCCGCGACGCCATAGCGGTGGAAATAACCGTCGCAAAGATACTCAAAGACTTTGGGACGATTGACATCCTTATCAACAACGCAGGCGTCTATTACGAAGAGCCTACGGCCACCATGACGGTTGAACGGATTGACGCGCAGTTTGCGACCAATACGCTCGGAACCGTGTATATGACAAAATATGTTTTACCGACCCTCACCCGCCGCAACTCAGGACAGATCCTCAACGTGGTATCAATTGCAGGCGTAGAGACCAACGGCGAGTGGGGCATCTATGCAGCAACCAAACATGCCGTCACAGGATTTACAGAATCGTTACGAAAAGAACTCACAAAAACCAAGATAAAAGTAATGGCCATCTACCCTGAAGGAATGAATACGAATATTTTCCATACTGCCGGCTATCATCAATACAGCCCGCATGAACCATGGATGATGAATCCGGATGACGTAGCGGATATTGTCGTCTTCATGCTCAAACGGCCGGACGATATCTCCATGGGACACGTAGATATCCGAAAAATCGAGTCATAAACGCCTGCTCTAGCTTACTCATGCAGTCAGTCCCTCAATACTATTATTACTCTACTTGCTATGCACGTGCATTCCGAGTAGAGTAATTTCAATTACTTCAAACTATATCCTCCATCAACGACAAGCGTCTGGCCGGTTACATAACTCGCGTCATCAGAGGCGAGGAAGAGAATGGCTTTGGCAAGTTCTTCCGGCTCGGCAATACGTTTTAGGGGTGTTTCCTGGCGAAACTGTTTGATAAGGTCCGGGCCTGCACTCTTGGTCATGTCCGTCATGACGTTACTCGGAGCTACCGCGTTTACCCGGATATTAGGGGCCAATTCCTTGGCAAATGCTTTGGTCATCGACGCCAATCCACCTTTGGCACACGAGTAAGCCAAAATGGGGCAACACCCAAAATACCCACCGTAGATGTGAGATTGACTATTGATCCGCCACCCTGCTCTTCCATA
>JBBTUC010000090.1:0-7811 GCA_038078675.1 Patescibacteria group bacterium | reverse complement strand
TCGGTGCGACTTCTTTTAACATGAGCCAAACGCTCGTGAGGTTGATATCCAAGGTTGTGTGCCACGCCTCTGTTCCTGTTTTCCAACCCCGCTCTCCGATAGCCCCGGCGTTATTCACCAATATATCAATCCTGCCAAACCGCTTCATCGTAGCAGCTACCAAATTTTTTGACTCCCTCTTCCGTCGCCACATCGGCCTGCACGACTAAACAATTTTTCTTTCCAATAATTTTTTCTACTTCTTCCGCTTTTTTCTTTTCCTTTATGTAATTCACGACCACCTTTGCCCCCTCTTTGGCAAAAAGAATAGCCGTCGCCCTCCCGATCCCCCGCGAGGAACCGGTGATGATGGCAACTTTATTTTGTAACTTCATATCAGTAACTCATCCTATCCCAACGCAATCACTTTTATCTGACAAAGTTCTTGGAATCCATGCCTGCCGTGCTCGCGCCCCTTGCCCGATCCCTTGTATCCACCAAACGGCGTACATGGCTGCCAATGGTTACCTTCGTTGATATTTATACACCCCGCGTTAATTTTACTAGCTACCCGCAACGCCCGATCTTCATCTTTAGAAAACACACGTGCACCAAGTCCATACGGCGTATCGTTCGCCAGTGTGATAGCCTCTTCTTCTGTCTGAAACGTTACCACGGGAAGCACCGGGCCGAATACCTCCTCTTTCCACACCCGCATCTCTCGCTTCACATTCGTAAGTATCGTCGGCAAATAGTATGCACCACGTAAACCATCCAGCCGTCTGCCACCGATAACAAGCTTCGCGCCGAGAGCTACTGCATCAGCGACTTGCGCTTCAAGAAGTTCCAGCTGCCGTTTGGCAACCAAACTCCCCAGCTGCGTGGCCTCATCCTCCGGATCACCTATCTTGACATTAGCCAGTCGTTCCTCAAATTTTTTCACTAAGGCTCCATATACTGATTTGTGTACGATGAGCCTCTTTGTCGCATCACACACTTGCCCGCAGTTCATAAATCTACCGGTATACAACGTCCCGATGAGTGCATCGACATCGACATCATCAAAGACAACGGCTGGATTGGATCCTCCCAGCTCCATAACTCCTTTAATAAATTTCTTCCCGGCGATTTCATACAACTTTTTTCCCACAGCGGTACTTCCGGTAAACCAAACGAGGTCAATATCACCAGTAGCCAACTGCTCCCCTACTTTTCCATCTCCATATACTTGGGAAAAAACTCCCTCCGGCAAGTGGAGCGAATCCATCATCTCGTCAACTAACTTCCCCATGAGCGGACACTCCTCGGAGTGTTTAAAAATGACGGTATTTCCTGCAATGAGATTGGGAACAACGCCCCAAAGGTAATTACCGAACGGATAGTTCCAGGGGACGATGACTGCTGCAACTCCTAAAGGTTCAAAAACAATCCTGTGAATTTTCCCGTTTTTTTGATACGGAATCTCGTCTTGCAAATACATCGCTCCGTGGTCAAGAAAATCCTGAAAGTACCCATCATCCCAATCCAAATCACTCTTTGCTTCCGTTATGGTTTTGCCGATCTCCCGCGTTACGAGTAATGCTATTTCTTTTTTACGTTTCAAAAATTGTTGATAGAGTGGTTGTAATAGTGCTATGCGTTTTTTAATACCCAACGCTTTCCACCCAGCTGTAGCGGCACGCGCTTTGGCAACCTTAGCCTTGATTTCTTTTGACGGAGATACCGTAACGGAACCTAACACTTCGTAATTCTTTGCCGGATTTGTAGAAACAAGCTTTGTCATAAATCCTCCTTTTGGTGACATCTGTTTGAATCATTCTACCACTCTATTTTCCAAATCGATGCATCTTGACCGTTTCCGTATCTATTGGTGTAGAATCCTGCCAGAACAAATCCGTTTTTTTCTAAAAATATTTCTTTTGATGAATTTGCTTCAACGTAGGAGTCTAATCGAGAAAGTCCCCGTTTTTTTGTTTCATCTATAAGTGTTTTCATAAGCAAACGTCCGATTCCTCTCCGTTTATGCTTTTTATCAACACAGAGAAAATGCGCCGTTGCTCGTTGTTCACAGTCGACGGAAGCAAAACCAACCGGTTTTCCTTCATGAGTTGCTACAAAGAATTGTTCCCCACGGTCAAATAACAGCTCAAGCCGTTCACGATTCAGGTAGTATTGATGAGAAAACCCATCATTTTTCTGCAGCTGTATAAACGTCGGTATATCTTCCCTTGTCGCGGGTCTTATAGACGTGTTAATACCAGCACGTTCTGATAAATTTCCCGGCTTTGGTAGGTCAACTTGTTCCACCTATCCTCCTTTTAGTAACGTCTGTTTGAACCATTCTACCACGTCTTTCAAAAACTTCTCCCGCATGGCGGCCAGGACATCGAGAAGCTTCGTTGGATCAATGAGAATGTCTAACCTCGTTTGGTATTCGTACTCTTACACTCGTCTCTGTAACCACAACAAAATTTCCAAACAGTTCGTTTGCATGCCTTGCAAGTAATTTGCTCAACACGCGGATTTTATTTGCATTGCGTTCGTCGTCAAGCCGAAGTAAAACAACGCCCGTGTGCCGCTGCCCGGCCTGGTACACGAGCTCTCCAAAATCTGTATCTGAAGTTATAAGAATCCGTTTCTCAACGGTTGCTTTCGCCAATACTGTCGCATCGGACACTCCGGGAGAAATTTCTGTGATTGAACGCACATCATGACCCCTCTTTCGGAAAAAAGCAACAACCTCAAGTCCTATATTTTCATCAGCTAGAAGTTTCATCCCAGAGGATATACGCGCTCGCCTTCGATACGATCTTTGGCGTAGGCCACCGCGGCGTATACATCCGCTTTGGTAAGCTGCGGATAGTATTTTTCAGAAGCAAGCTCATCCGCTGTCACGCCTTGAGAAAGAAGCGTCAGCACTTGTTCAACCGTGATGCGCGTTCCGGCTACCACCGGCTTACCGACCATAACCTTGGAATTAATAACAATGCGTTTCTGATAGTTCATAGCTTTCCTCGTGGCTCCAAGTGTACCACAACCAAACGAGCCGTTGCAAAAGCGTGTTTATAGCGTCTTATGGAACCATTCTACCACGTCTTTCAATAACTCCTCCCGCATCGCCCTCGGGACATCGGTGATGCCGTGGTCGCCGTTTTTGAAGATTCTTAATTTTTTCTGCTTGCTTACCACAGCATCATAAAACTTTTTTACGTCAGCGGTATCGATTTTATCATCTTGATCCCCGTGAACAACCAACACTGGTGCTGTAAGCTTCTGGGCAATCACAAGAGGATCAAATGCATCAATAGACGGCCAAAATTCCGGCCCGACAATCGTCTTTCTTCCCCCTGATCGAGGCAAATCCGTATCTTTATCATAATAGATAGTTGCTCCCCGTCCCTGGAATTGTTTTCTAAACCGGGTAAGCCAATAGACGCCACTCACAAATATGAAAGATGTAACGCCCGCAATATGCATCGATAGAGTCGTGGGAGCTCCAAAGGATGTGGCGTGGATTCCAATTCTGTCTCCAATTATTCGTTTATCTTGCTTCACCCATCTCAACACAGCCTCTAACTCCTTGGCTCTATCCGGCAACGCAAGTTCCCGCTCTGACCCCACGACACTAAAGTTAAACTGTACGGTCAAAAATCCGGCATCAACCAATCGCTTGGAAACTACATCATTGGAATTTTTATCTTCGTGTAAATCCATTCCAAAACCTGACACCATGATTATTGCCGGAAACGTTCCATCTCCTTGGGGTTTACGAAGTAAACCTTCAAGCTTCACTCCTCCCTGAATCGAAATTAAAATCTTCTCTTCCGTCATAATGGCATAGCCCAACGAAAAACGGCGTCAACTACTTTTTGCTCCTGTCCACCAAAACTATGAAACGCCTTGGGGATGATAAAACCATGGAAATTTGTGGAGCGGTGATGCTCTTTTAAAACATTGAGAATTTCCGAAACCGGACGGTCAGTATACTCATCGGCACCCGCCAACACAACGCATAGCGGTTGCTTAATAGAAGAAAATACGGTCAACTCGGGTTGCTTACTGTAATAATCAAACACATCCTCAATCCCCCCGGGGTCAAAAAGGCTGAGATAGCGCTTTGGCGTTAACGGCATATACGAAATGTCACTGATCAATAAATCCCCTTTCTTCTGTTTCACTAATACCTTCATGCGTTTCACATTGGCCTTGTATTGCTTGCTACGGCTTTCAATGGGGACATCGCTGATCGGAGAAACCAAAATGACGCCCGCGATACGCGGATCCTTTTTTGTACCGGCGTAATAACACACTTTATTAGCGCCGGTACTGATGCCGGCAAGAATCACTTTCTGAAACCCTTGACTCACGAGAAACGAAATGCCTGCATCAATATCAAAGATGCACCCAGAAAAATGTTCGCTAGAAGCACCAAGTGTTAGCGATGTATATCCTTTAAGAGATGCGCTGTCCAGCTTTTTTACTGAAGAAACGATATCATGCCCGCGGGTATTAAACGAAGCCAACCCCCAGCCCTCTTTTTCACAGCGCCCGCTCAATGCCTCAAGCGCGGGCAGGTCTCCGTAAAAATTATCCGTCAACCCATGCACCCAAAGGATAGCCTTGCCCGCCGTAGCTTTATGCGAAGGAGGGTAAAAAATCCCCTGATGAACAAGCTTGTCTTTCGTAACGATTTCAGCAAGATAAAACTGTTTCATGCCGTTATGGTTCTTCGCGGGATATGCCGGTAATCTTATCAAGGTCTCGGTCGTAAGAAATTATTGCGTCTACCTCGTGACTGGCGGCGTAGGCTGCAATATATGCATCAATATAATCGAGATTATGTGACCAATAAAGATCAAGCGCGTCGGAAAGAAGAGCCTTATCTGCCTCAATAGCCTCAAGGGTTAACAAAAGCCGGAGCTTCGCTACAATGTCATTTTTTGACACCCGGTAGTGCGACTCTAAAACCCACACAATCTCCGCAACCGAAACATCTGTAAGAATCAATCGATCTCTGGATTGCCTGAAAAGGCTCTCCACACGTTTCGCTTTTTTCTCGTCATCCGCGGTCAGATATCGGATGATCGTATTGGCGTCAAGTAGCTTAGCCATGCTGGTAACGACGGGCAAGTAATTTTTTTGCGCTCTTTCGCATAGCTGCGATGTTCAACTTCTTTCTTGTTTTTATCGAGCCGTACAATGAAAAAAAGTCGGACTCTGGCCGTATGATTGCACCCGTCGCGTCTTTCATAATCACGACGCGCTGCCGTGGCTGCAACCCGAGAGCCGCTCGGATCAATGCCGGTATCGTCACCTGCCCTTTTTGTGTGATGGTCGAATATCCTATCATAGTATTACTACTATACAAAGCGTAATACCTTTTGTCAAGAAGTATTACCAACTCACTTTGTTACCATGTTTTAAAACATGGTAACATTCTAACTACCGCAAAATTTTCTCCATTTTCGTTGAACAGACTCGATTTCACACTCCGCTTTCTCCATGAGCGATGCATTACCCTGCATCGACTTCCAATCTTCCCGCTCCGGCACGCCGAGAGCTTTCGCAAAACGTTCACGGAAGAAACGCGGTTTACCAAGGGATACATCGACGAGCCATGAATCGTTTTCAATGCTGAAAAACAGGTATTTCCCTTCTTTCTGATACGCTTCTCGAAGCTGATCGATACGCAGTTGCCGGACATGACCCATTCCCTCCTGTATAACGCGGGCGGCATCACCATTGTAAGGAAGTATATGGACGTGCGCATGAAATACCGTCTGGCCGAGAATGCCATGTTCAAAAGCGTTTACTGATCCGTATGTCTCTTTTACAAACTTCGAGACTCGTTGATAAAGTGACAAAAATTCAGCAAATATATGCTCAGAAAATGCGCCGGCGCACGAGATGTGCTCTTTTGGAATGATAAGGATGTGACCTTCGATGAGCGGGTGGACATCGCATACTATATTAAAAGCATCAGTGACAAGTAGCGGCTTCTCCAGAGCAAAGGAAGCATGGTCGCAATGCGGACAATCACTCATGCCCGTAGTATACCAGGTAGTAGAAACTCGACACAAAATTTTATGGCATTAACAAATTTTGTTTTCTCGCTTGCGCGAGGAGTCGAGTTTTCACTACCTGGTATGCAAAACCATAATTGCAAACCCAAGTTAAAACAGTATACTTAGCACAATGATAATCACATCCTCATTACCATTTACACGGGAACAGATAGAGCAAGCGAAAGAACGATTTGGAATCTATGTAAAAACGGTCATAGATATTCAGAAAAAAATATGCTGCGCGGGTATGGATCGGCATTTTGAGGGAGAGAATATTCTCCTAGGATCCGGATCGCATCAATCAGATATATGGGGAGGAGGAATTGATCTCGTAACAAAAGAGATTGATTTTAATTCATTCATCAATATCCGCCCTCAAGATAATAATCTGAAAAATGAAATCCAAAGCGAACGGGTAAAAAAAATATACAGTGAAATGACTACATTTTTCTTCAAATTCGCACTATGACAGAAACAAAAATGCTCATCGGGTCTCTTTCCAACGATCTTTCGAGAGCGGCAAACATGATGTATAGAAAATCATCTTCTGCTGAAACATTTTTTCATGAAATGTTTCGATGGGTCAACAAATTAGACCCCGATTTTGTAAAACCGTATATTCAAAAAATACTGAAAGACTTAAAATCGCACGAACACTATCCACAATACACCGAAGAGCGGGCTGAAACCTACCTCATGTACAGCATCCTCCTCCAGAACTACGCGCTCCACATGGAATAGTTCATGTTACCATGTTTCGAAACATGGTAACATGGAATTTCCGAAACCAATACCAACCCACAAGAATAAGGTAAAACCAGAGATGAATGGTGGTCGTGATGACAATATGACCCGCAAGGATAAGCCAACTGAATAGAAAACCCATGGGGATACTCACGAGGAAGAAAAACCACCCCGAAGGAACAAACAATATGTTGAAAACGTGGAGGAACCCTACGATACCGGTAAACCACCATACGCGTGAAATTAACGGCATGACTCCAAGCACTTCAAATAGGAGGTACGCAAACTTGGCTTGTTGAAAGAAAACTTCACAAAACTTAAGAAAAAACGTCTTGGTCTCGGCGCGCAGAATATACCATTTGGGATTGTCCGCTAAAATTTTCGTTGGGTAAGCGCCGATGCGACGAAGTATACGCGGCGCAGCAAACCATATCGCCACGGTTGTCCCAAAACCGGCTACGAGAAGTGGCGATACGTTGACAAAAAGATTCCGCGTTTGGAGAATAAGTAGCGCGGAAAGAACGAAAAACCAAGCTGCCATGAAAAATGAAAGCCGTAGAGAAATGGAAGATAATCCATTTTTACGAAACCTTAGGATCGTTTTATACGGAAGATAGCCGATGAAGACGATAACGAGAAGATAAATGAGTTTTCTCCACTCCATGCCCAGATTATATCAAATGCCCCGAGCTAATTTTTATCGCTTGGGTTTCAGTTCGATCCGTTTTACCCGATAGTCAAATTCAATTTTGAATCGATCAAAGAATCCTGTTTGACCGAGAATGCCATAGGGCAACGACTTCATATCAGAACTGAAACCGCAGTAAAGTTCCATAGGCCATCCTTCCACTTCTATTTGCACGTTGTGAAAATATGCGGTTTGCGGAGTGCCACTGGTGCCATAAAAGGTCATTTTCTTTCCCTGAGTGACCGGGATTCCTAAAATATCTGCCATTTCCGTATGGAATATGCAAAAATCAGCACCTGAATCAATCAACACCTGATATTCGATCGATTTTTTAC
>JBBTUC010000089.1:0-4589 GCA_038078675.1 Patescibacteria group bacterium | reverse complement strand
GATTCGAGCAGGTCTTTTGTGATGAGTTTGAGAAAGTCTCTGTGAGTGACTATGGACGCGACTTGTTGTGCCGTGAAGCTATTGGCAGTCCAGTCCAGAAAATTGCGCAGATCAGATCGGTAATTTTTTCGGGTTAAAGAAGAAACCCCCTGATGGATGAGATACTCTTCAAATGTAGTCTCGAAGAGAGACTGGTGGGCTTCGAAGTTGGGAATGATGGGTGTATCCATGGCAGGTTTCATTTATAATTTTTGGGATTATCGAGGCAAAAATAATCTCATAATAGTAATGAATAATCAATGCTATTATACTTGATTATATGCCCCTATATATAATAAGCACTATTTATTTTTCGTTGTCAAGAGAGAAAAAGGATGTGCGGCTAAATGATCAAAAGGTATCGTCAGGGTATAATATCTATTTCACGAATTAACGCAAAAATATATTTAGCTTTGTTATAAACATCAAAAGATATCATCATTCAAATATTATTAAATGATTAACTTCGATTACTTCACTACTGTTGTACTTCTTTCTATGCGTGGGAGAATAGAGTAAATTAAATATAATTGGTCGTTGAATCAATCTTAATACCATACATGCCTTATAGTTAATTACATGAGTACCCCATAATGATATTGCCTTTTTTGCAATCGATTTGTTACTTTCCGGCGAAGTTCTATGTCTATTACCCATTCCAGTTTTTCAAATATGTAATATACGCGTATTAGCACTCTATGATAAATAGTGCTACGTTCTTTTTTTGTTGTTCTGTGGCTATTTATAGATCTCTGTTTCTTTTTTTACCTCTTTATCCCTTTCCCGTTTTCCTTTATACTTCTTATATATATGGAAACCATGGATCGTTATCAACATTCAGATGTAGAGGAGAAGTGGCGAATGGCTTGGGAAAAAGTCAAGCTCGACACGCCCGATAGTACCAAAGCCAAGAAACCTTTCTATAACCTCATGATGTTTCCGTACCCATCAGCCGAGGGTCTCCATGTGGGCAACATGTATGCCTTTACCGGCTCGGATATTTACGGCCGGTTCAAAAGGATGCAGGGCTTCGACGTTTTTGAACCCATTGGTTTGGACGGCTTTGGCATTCACAGTGAAAATTATGCGTTGAAAATCGGCCGTCACCCCATGGATCATGCCGCCATTACCCAAAAGAATTTCTATAATCAACTGCATAAAATTGGATCAATGTATGACTGGAGCCGTACGGTAGAAACCTACAATCCGGACTACTACCGATGGACCCAGTGGTTGTTTATCCAAATGTTCAAGCATGGGTTAGCCTATCGGGGGAAAGCCCAGGTCAACTGGTGCCCGGGTTGTAAAACCGTGCTTGCTGATGAACAGGTGGTAGACAATTCTTGCGAGCGTTGCGGAAATGCGGTTAAAAAAAGAGAACTGGAACAATGGTTCTTCAAAATTACCGCATATGCGGAAAAACTCCTGCAAAATTCATTTAGCCTGGACTGGGCAAATAAAGTTAAGGTCGCTCAACAAGCCTGGATCGGTAAAAAGCAGGGGATAAATATTACCTATCAAGTAGTCGACAAACTTGGGAAGCCATTAGATAGGGAAGTGGTGTGTTTTACGACGACACCAGTCAATTTTGCCGCTACTTTTTTGGTTGTTGCACCCGAACATCCATTTGTTACTGACCTGGTAGGGAAAATGGGTGTTGGCAATCCTAGTCAAACAGCGCTAGATAAGGAAAACATCGTCAGAATAGGCCAATATGTAGATGAAATCAAGAAAAAAACTCATCAGGATCGGATCATTGAGGGACGAAAAAAGACTGGAATTTTCTCTGGACTGTATGCTCTTAATCATGTTACTGGTGATCGTATACCGATCTGGATATCGGACTTCGTTTTGATGGGTGTGGGGACTGGAGCAATACAAGCATGTCCTGGTCACGACGTACGTGATTTTGAGTTCGCGATGCAGTTTGATATAGATATCAAACGTGTGGTCATTGGCTCAGATGGGGATAGTTCACCTATTTCAACGCGAGAGCAAGTTATTGAACATGGTCCGGGTAAAATGATCAATTCTGGTTTTTTGGATGGCTTACCGTTTGAAGAAGCGATGACCAAGACCATGGACTATTTTGAGCAAAAGGGCTGGGGGAAGCGCGTGACGACGTATCATCTACGGGATTGGTTGATTTCCCGCCAGCGCTATTGGGGGCCGCCGATCCCCATGATTTATTGTGAGAAGTGTGCGAATGACGGAAACAGTTGGTTTACGACGGAAGAATCCAAAAAAATGTCATTCCCGCGAAAGCGGGAATCCAGTCTTCGCGCCATGGACCCCCGCCTGCGCGGGGGTGACAAGAGAGTGGCTGGTTGGTATCCAATTCCTGAAGATCAGCTCCCCGTCATTCTTCCTAGGATCGAAGATTACAGGCCTGGTGACGATGGCATCGCTCCACTTGCCAAACACAAGGAGTTCTATGAGACGAAATGCCCCAGTTGCGGGGGGAAAGCTGTACGGGAAACTGATGTATCTGATACATTTCTTGATAGTTCGTGGTATTTCCTTCGTTACCCATCGGTTAATAATGTCATCCCGGCCACCGAGCCGGGATCCAGTATTCAAGGGGAATGGACCCCGGATCAAGTCCGGGGTGACAAAAAAGGATTACTTCCATGGGATCCCGAGATCACCAAGCGTTGGCTTCCGGTCCCTATGTACACCGGTGGCGCTGAACATAGCGTCCTTCATCTTATGTATAGTAGGTTTGTTTGGATGGCGCTGCGAGATTGGGGCTACCTTGATTTCTCCGGCGAAGCCGGATCCCGCTTCGCGGGAGATGAACCCTTCACTACATTTTACGCCCATGGGTTAGTTATCAAAGACGGCAGCAAAATGAGTAAAAGTAAAGGAAATGTCGTCAATCCCGATGAGTATATTGTCCGCTACGGAGTCGATGCGCTTCGGCTTTACCTCATGTTTACCGGCCCTTTTGATCAAGGCGGTGACTTTCGTGACAGCGCGATGGAGGGGATGAGTCGGTGGGTGCAAAAAGTCTGGCGTATGGCGCAAAATATCATGAGTAAGCACTCCATGGTCTCGAGTGCTACGATCAAAAAATCCCTTCATATAGCCATAAAAAAAGTCGGAGAGGATATCGAGCGACGCCGGTACAACACAGCCATTTCCGCGATGATGGAGTTGGTTAACACAGTGGTGGACGAAGGCCCGCCTGCTGGCGAGGCAGGGGGAGTGATGGCGGTTGAGGACCTCAAAGACTTTCTCAAAATCCTCGCGCCGTTTGCGCCGTACATGACTGAAGAGCTTTATCAAATGGTAAATACATCACAATACACATTTACTAAATCAAGCTCTATCCATTTCCAACCCTGGCCGGCGTATGACGAGAAGCTTCTTGTGGAAGATACCGTTCAGATCGTCGTCCAAGTAAACGGGAAACTTCGGGATACCGTAAGACTCAAGACTCAAGACGTAAGACGTAAGAGTGATGTTGAAAAAGCAGTAAAAACAAGCGCCAAGGTCGCCAAGTATTTGGAAGGGAAGACCGTTAAAAAAGTTATTTTCGTCCCTGGTAAACTTATTAACTTTGTGGTGTAATGGGGGATATGCAAGGGCAGGAGAGTCCTGATTTACCAGAAAAGCTTGCCCAATTCTGGAAAACCTATCGCGTGCCGATCATCCTCGGATTGGGAAGCATCCTATTCATCATTGTTTCCCTCACAATCCTCATCAAATCAGTTCAAACCACTTCACCTATTACGTTTACTTCCGATGAAGCGTCTGCTGCAGGCGTCATGCGGGGGAATGAAGTGGTGGTTGACATCGCTGGCGCTGTCGCCCGTCCCGGTGTCTATACGCTCCCATCGGGCAGCAGAGTAGAGGAGGCAATCGCTGTAGCCGGCGGTTTATCCGGTGATGTAGACGATGAACGGATGGCAAAAGTCGTCAACCGGGCGGCCAAACTTTCCGACGGAGCAAAGATCTATATCCCAAAGATGGGCGATACGGTGACAGGGCCTGGCCCTGTCAATGATTCAGTCACGTCGCACAATTCTGTTTCCATCAATGCCGCCTCGGAGTCCGATCTCGTCGAAGCGTTATTCGGCGTCGGTCAGTCTACAGCGCGAAAAATTATCAATGGCCGGCCGTATACGAGTCTTGAGGAGTTGGTCGCAAAAAAGGCAATGGGTCAGGCCTTGTTTGACAAGCTAAAAGCCCAGTTGACGCTGTAGTGCCCGTAAAGGGGCTTATTTTATGGAACCCTTCACCGTTATTGGTTTAACCACTGTCCTTGGCCGCATGCTGCCCGAGCCGCATGCCGGATTTTTGGCTGGGATTCTTTTTGGAACGCGGTCGACGATGACGAAAGATTTAATTGATGCGTTTGTCGCAACCGGTACCATTCATATTGTTGCCCTCTCGGGGCAAAATTTATCGATCTTTACCGGGACTTTGGCAAATTGGCTAGCTTATCTATTTAGCAGACGGATAGCGAGTCTGCTAATTATGTTCTTATTAATATGGTTTCTCTGGTTTGTCGGGCCGTCCCCGAGTTTGATACGGGCCGTCATAAT
>JBBTUC010000088.1:0-2752 GCA_038078675.1 Patescibacteria group bacterium | reverse complement strand
TGGGCACCATTGCCTTTCTGCTTCATACTGGCTGACAATTGCCTTGGTCTCTTTTTGTCAATAATAGAATAATATTGTGCAGATATTCGTCAGTGTAATAGTTTAAATTTGTGCATAATTTGAGAAAAAAATTAGTTCTGTTTGTCCCGGTGTTGTACCCGATAACTCTCTCCTTTGATGGTAATGATATGACAGTGGTGAACTAACCGGTCGAGAATTGCTCCAGTTAACGTTTTGTCGATGAAAATTTTGTCCCACTCCGCAAATACCCGGTTACTCGTCATGATAATCGAACCTTTTTCATACCGCTTCGAAACAATCTCAAAAAAATCTTCCACCGTTGATTCTGCCATGCTTTTGTAGCCAAGCTCATCCAGAACGAGGAGGTCTGGTTTGACATACTGCGATACTTTTTTGTGGTAACTCATATCTGCACGCGACTGCTCCAGTGTGGTAATCATCTCCCACACTGAGGTAAACAGAACACTGAAGCCGTGTCCCAGGGCGGCAAGCCCAAGTGCAACCGACAGGTGGGTTTTACCGGTTCCCGGTTGACCCACAAAAATGATGTTTTCCCGTTTTCCGATGAAGTTTCCGGTTGCAAGTTCTAGAATCTCTGCCTTTTTGACCGATGGTTGAAACGTAAAATCAAAATCCTCAATGCCTTTTTCAAACGGCAGATGTGCACTGCCGTAGAGGTTCTTCCGTCGATTCTCTGCACGCTGGTTTGCTTCATCTTCAAGGAGGAGTTCTAAAAATTCCTGATGTGAGAGTGGAGCGGATTGGGCTTCTTCCAGGCGGATTGGAACGGTCCTGACCATGCCGGACAGTTTAAAGTCTTTCAGTTTCTTCATGCCTGCCGGTGAAAGGGTGGATATCATAAATTTAACAATTGCTGGTAATACGAAAGATCCCGGGAGACTTCCGATGATGCATCATCGGTTGAAGGCAGGAGTGATGCAACCGTCAGGAGCCGCGGTGCACATTCAAGCGTATACAGGCGCTGTTCCAGAATATTCCGAATCGTTCCGATATCAACGACCATATACCGCAGTGCCCGCTTAAGCGCGAGATTCACTGCCTCATTCCCATAGTGGTGAGCAAGTCCGATAATGGACCGTACGTTTTGAAACCAATATGCCTGCTTCCCCACTAACACTTCCTGAAAATATTGGTGGGCAAATTCCCCGATATCTGCCATCCTGTCTTCATATTTTTTCTGATACTCTGTTTGTCCGTAGTGTTTGAACTGGGGTAGGTGACTTCTTCGGGTGACATACTGACCAGCGCCGGAGATGATGGTATGGGAAGTAATCTCTTCTCCGTCGACAACGATCCGCAGGATACTCCGGCTCCACCGGATGGTGACGGTTTTCCCGACGAATACAGAAGGTACGGAGTAGTAGTTGTTGCCAAAAAATATGTGGCAATTCCCGGCTACGGTCCGGGTTCCCCGTTCAAAGGTAGTATGTGGTGTTTCGGGAATCCTCTGAAGACAGGGTCGCTCCACGGTCATGAGCACGTCCCAGGGTATGGTTTTGGTGGTTCCATGAATACGCTCATTGGCATACTCCCGTGTCCAAACGGACAATTGCCGGTGCATATCCTGTGCATCGGAAAATGTCCGTTCAACAAAAAAGTTTCCTTTCACATATTTCACATCCGACTCGACTTTCCCTTTCTGCTCCGGATGGTACGGCGTGCAGGGGACAATCACACATCCATAATGGTTCGCCCACTCAAGAAAATCCTGGTTAAACTGAAGATCAAAATGCTGATTAGTGAGTATGGCAGCACGCAGGTTGTCCACCTTCAGTCGTTTGGGAACCCCGCCGAAGGACGTAAATGCGTGGGTTATGCCAGCGGTAAGCGTGGTCACTTTCTGGTCACCGGTCGTTTCATGGTAGGAAGCACGGGAGTGGGAGAGGGTGACACAGAGCACCCATGTTTTTCCCCGGGTCACAGGAGTTCCGGGCGCATTTACCGGTTGGAGTCCAGCATACCCAAAGTCCACCTCCGCTTCCTCGCCGGGACTGGTTACCTGAACGCCGTAGGCTTCCGGTGTTTTGGGAAATTCTTTCTGGATATATTTACAGAGGGAATCATAGGTCCGGGTCATATGATGTGTTTCAATCAGGAGCTCGTACATCCGCAGAGCGCTCACGTCTTTGTCAACCCATGTTTTGATCTGATCATGATATGGCGCAAAATATGAGTGTTTTACGCGCGTTTGTTTTTCCCGGGCAGATCCGACGAGAATAATGTTGCGGACGGTATTGCGGTGACATCCCATTTCTCTGGCAATCTCCGTTTTCTTTTTCCCTTGTTTTGCCAATGTTTGAATGGTGATTTGTTGATACATGGTTAGCATACTGACCTCCAGTCGTTTAAAAAAACAATACTGGACATCAGTGTGTCACGTTTTTCTTCCGAAAAACGTGCACAAAATTAAACTATTACCATGCACAATTTAACACTATTATTAACACGGCATGCACGCTTCTGGTCTACATCGATGATGCCACAGGCAAACTCCTGCATTTGGAGCTTGTGAAAAGTGAAACGACCAATGCGTACTTTGGAGCAACCAAGCGGTATCTTGAGCATCATGGAAAACCGATTGCCCTTTATGTCGATCGTCATGGAGTTTTTAGGGTCAATACAACCAAAGCACTTTCTGCCAGAGTCGAGGACAGCAATGGACTTACCCAGTTCGGAAGAGCGATGGAAGAACTCGGAATTACGCTCATAT
>JBBTUC010000087.1:0-11046 GCA_038078675.1 Patescibacteria group bacterium | reverse complement strand
ATAGTGAATCGCGTTATCGATGATTTCGGTAATGGACAGTGAGGTAATGGGGAGGTTATTGTTTGATTGTTGGTACCGAGCAAGCTCGAGGAGGGATTCGGATAACGATTGTAGTTTATCGACTTCCTGCAGACTTTCGGCAGCGAGCGTATGGGACTGGGACGAACCAGGGTTCTTTTGGCGCAAATAGACTTCAAATGCGCTTTTCAGTGAGGTTAAAGGCGTGCGTAATTCATGGGATGCATCACTGATAAAACGAT
This sequence comes from Patescibacteria group bacterium, assembly GCA_038078675.1. Taxonomy (GTDB): domain Bacteria; phylum Patescibacteriota; class Microgenomatia; order UBA10105; family UBA927; genus JBBTUC01. Next base: position 10,786 of record JBBTUC010000087.1, on the reverse strand, counting down.
CCTGTTCTTCGACCATGGTCTGTATAGGAGAGAGAGTCCGACCTGCCAGCAAAAACCCTAATCCACCGGCAACGACGAAGATACCGATATTCACTAAACCCAGCATAAGGAGAATTCGTTGACGAGTTTCCTCAATGAGTTCAACCATCACGGGAAGTGGTGTCGTCATCCTGCGGTTTGGTTCCAGCCGATGTTCTATACGAAACCGATTCGTGCGTTCAAACCGTTCGATTTCACGCGTGAGTACGTGATAGATGGCGGCGCTAAACGTGATACTCACTATCATGATGATAGTGAGGTACCACGCGGTGAGTTTGAGTCTAGCGGAACGAAACATAGGGATACTATTTACTCATTGCTTATTTTGTAACCAAATCCCCGAACAGTGTGAAGGAGTGGTTTCGTGTTAGGAAACGGCCGGTCGATTTTATTTCGGAGATTGCGTATGTATACTTCTACTGTATTTGGGAGGATATCCGCATCGTAATCCCAGACGTGGTTTGTGATTTGTTCGCGGGTTAGGATTTTTCCGGCATTTCGTAACATATACTCCAAAAGCGAAAATTCTTTACTGGTAAGCGCGATGGGTCTGCCCGTACGTTTTGCAGTGAAGGCTTTAGGATGAAGCGTAAGATCGCCTACAGTGAGAACCGAACTGGTTGTTTGTTTTGGTCTCCTGGCAAGCGCCCGTATGCGGGCCAGGAGCTCTTCAAAGGGGAATGGTTTGGTGAGATAGTCGTCTGCTCCTGTGTCCAACCCTTCTACTTTATCCTGTATCTGAGCTTTGGCGGTGAGCATGAGGATAGGAGTATGGATGTTTTTTTTCCGTAACTCCTGACACACGGTGATCCCGGTCATACCGGGGAGCAGAAGATCCAGAATGATGACGTCGTAGTCTTCGGTGGCAGCCAGATCAAAGCCATCAATCCCATTGTAGGCAAGATCGACAGCGTAGTGCTCCTGCACAAGTCCCTTTTTGATCGTACCCGCAATCCGATGTTCATCTTCCACGACAAGGATTCTCATGCTTCAATTATACAGAGTTTGCTGAAAAACAGCTGAAGTTCATTTTATTGCTTCTTCGCTATACGGGAAACGGTGGTGATGCTGACTAAAAGTAATACCGCACCGATCCATTGGGAAACGGTCAGCGTTTTATGAAAATACACATAGTCAATGACTACCGCAGATAGCGGCCATGTAAGCTCACAGATCGCTGATACCCGCGCCGGCGTACGCTTCAAACCATAGTAATAAATTACGAGTGCCACCATGCCGGTAGAGAGGGCAATCGCAACAAGGGTCCATAACTGACCGGATGTTATATTGGTCGCCTGTTTTTGATACCCCATGGCGAGAACCACAACGATACCCAAAAGAGATGCCAACCCGAATCGTAACCCCGTGACCACAAGCGAGGGAAGCCGTATCAATGCATACCGGCTAAACGCCGTGGATGATCCCCACGAAAACGCCGCGCCTATGGCCATAAGCGCCGCAATCGCAGTCCCCGCGCCCATTGCCGCGTTCACCCCGGCAGGAAAGGACACCAGGTATACACCCGCCAGTGCGACTGCTAACAGCGGCCAAAACACTTTTTCGATACGTTCCTTTACTATCAAGCGGGCAAACAGTACTACGAACAGCGGCTGTGTTTGTTGAAGCAATACCACCACGGAAAACTGGATATAATTTACTTTGCCCAGTGCCGCCGTATAGAGCACGGTCCCCAAGATACTGCTTAAGACCGTGACCCATGCAAACGCACTCCACACTTTCGGCTTTATAGAAAGAACTTCTTTCCACATGGGGAGGAGTACCGGCAACAGAATGACAAATCCGATAAAATGCTCCCAGAATACGACAACGATCGGCGGTAAACTATATAAGCTCACCCGCAAGAGTCCGTCCAAACTCCATAAAAACGCAGCCAGAATGATAAAGAGCGGCCCGAAAGCCAATAATTTTTTCATAAAAAATACCCCTCTCTCTTCGGGGTACAGCAAACGCCCGCACTACACGCACGGTATTACGTTTTCCTTCTTTATACCCGACTATACGGTCGACCTACGCATTTCACGCAGTCATGCTTTGATGTGATCGCGGCTCGTGGGTTATACCACCGATTGGGAATTACACCCGACCCCGAAGGATATCGTTATTATGACAAGCTCATGCTATGTTGTAAAGCTGGGAGAAGTCCTGTATTACTGAAGAATTCGGCCGTCCGCGAGACATCCTTTCCGATTGCCGTAATGAGGGATTGGACCGATGGGAACTTTTTACTTTCCCGGAGTTTCCTTAACAATTTGACGGTAATCACGGTACCGTAAATATCCCGATTGAAATCCAAAATATAGCTTTCTAGCTGGAGCTGGTTTTCTCCAAATGTTTCCGCCCGTCCGACGAAGGACGCTGCTCGGTACGTATGGTTGTCGATGGTGACGATTGAGGCATATACCCCTTCAGGAACCGAACGATTGAGAAGGATATTAGTTGTGGGGAACCCCAAATCTTTCCCCCGGCCTTTTCCTTTTCTGACGATGCCTGTTATTTCAATAGGCGTCTGCATAACAATGATTATCGGTGCGACTCCCACCGCGCGAAGATGCCGCTTGGGAGGAGGCGGTCTGATTCGGATTCTTTAAGCGCCAGTTCGCCATATGTTACCAAGCCGCCGCGGTTGGCTAAGGCGGAGGAGACGAGTTGACCCAATGCTATGGCAGAAATATCTGCGGTGTATGCGTTGACAAGGAGGAATCTGGCGCGTGGGGAGAGGATACTCACACAAGCCTCAAGTAGCCGCGGCAGGTCATCAAGAAGCTTCCATACCTCTCCTTTCGTTCCTCTGCCAAACCGAGGGGGATCAAGGATAATGCCGTCGTAGGTACTGCCGCGTTTGGTTTCACGAAGGACAAACTTCATCGCGTCATCTTCGATCCATCGGATTAGTTTCTCGGTTATATGATTGAGTCTTGCGTTTTCATGCGCCCAAGTTATAGCGCTTTTGACGCTATCCAGGTGCGTGACGCGTGCTCCGGCGTGGGCTGCAGCCACGGTTGCCGCACCGGTATAGGCAAAGAGATTGAGGACGTTAAGCGGTTGCTTCATAATGATATTCTCAAGCCATACCCAGTTGACGGCCTGCTCGGGGAAGATGCCGATATGTTTAAACGCAGTAGGTTTGAGGAGAAACGTCATGTCGCGGTAGCGGATGAGCCAGAGGGGCGGCGGAGGGATTTTTATTTGCCAATGTCCTTCGGTTTTCGTCGAGCGGATGTACTGTGCGTGAGCTGTGTCCCATACTGCGGGAGGTTTCCGTGGTTTCCAAATAGCTCTTGGATCCGGTCTGGAGATTATATATTCCCCAAAACGTTCAAGTTTCATGCCGTCACCCGTGTCGATGAGTTTGTAGTCGTTCCAACCGTCAGGAATTAGTATCGGAATTGATGTCATGGTAGGATTGTATCATGGAGAATGACATACAGAAACTCGTCGGATTGAAAGCCAAACTTGCCCATTACGAGGCTAAACTCGCCGGGAAAATGAAGCGATATCGGGGCGTTATTCATGAAAGCGGACTTTCCGAGATGCGTCATAACGAAGTGATGGTCCTTCGGGCTATTACTTCTGATCTCAAGAGGGAAATTGCCGCTCTTCAAACTACTTGACAGCTCGTTGGTGATGCCGTACGGTTAAAGAGGAGGGGGGTGAAGCAAAATGAAAATGAAAGAACTCGATTGGGTTGCAAATACGTTAGTGACTGTTGGTGCACTTAACTGGGGACTTGTCGGTGCATTCAATCTTGATTTAGTAAAAACATTACTCGGTACAAGTCCGGCCCTTGTTCAGCTTACTTACGTCATAGTAGGTCTTTCCGGTCTGTATCAGCTGTACAAGATGACGACAAAGGCTAAGAAATAATTGCTTGACGAGCTTTAAACATGTACTATTAGAAACCTTCTCATGATAAGGGAAGGTTTTTATTTGTATGAAAAAGATGCTTCTCGTTTTTGCCCATCCGTGGGATGAAGCGGTTGCCGTAGGAGGTACAGTTGCCAAGTATAATAAAATCGGTTGGCAGATGGAACGTCTTTGTGCAACCAATTTGGGCTATGCCGAAGGCAAGCTCTCAGAGCTTACTCCAGGGACGCTTGAGGATCCGATTTTTCGGGCGATGGAATCAGGTTTACCTGATGTAGTCATTACCTTTGATCAAACGGGCATCAGTAATCATCCGGATCACATCAAGATCTGTTTTGCGGTAACGTACGCATTTCAAAAGTACGCTTTATGGCTTGTGGGACTGCGGAAGAAATATCGTATGTATGGCGCTCGCGATGAACAGTGGCTCAAAAGGCTTGATAGTTTTCTGGTCGGGAATATTGATCCTAAGCTCTACTACACCTGTATGCCGTCGAGCGTTGTTCGTCATGCAATTAATGAGCGGGTCATACCGGCAGAGAATTTTGGGAAGCCGATGCAAGGAGCAGACGACAGCCTCATCACCACAATTATCGATATACGTAAACAATCGACCATTAAATTAAACGCCATAAAGGCGCACGAGTCGCAGGTGGTAGACGTTGACGGGTTTGTGCAACGTGAAGGGAATCCTCTGTTTGATCAGGAATATTTTATCTATCGCATGCAGGGAACGGAGGAAATTTTTGTGGGAAAAAATGATTCCGTAAGTGGTCGCCTCTAAATCCTCATTGACCGGGAACAATAAACTCGATAAACTGATACTTCTTAAGTACCAGTTAGTATGCATTTCCAAAAACAAGAACAATATGGCCTTCTCCTGATGGGGGAATTGGCAAATATCGGAAATAATCAGCCGGTATCGCTTGTCGAGGTGAGCCGTCATCACGGTGTCTCTGTTCCGTTCCTCAAAAAAATAGTCCGGTCGCTTCGTGCATCCGGACTTGTACAAAGCAAAGAGGGAGTAGGCGGCGGGTACACGTTGGCGCGTGAGCCGGAATCCATTTCTCTTTGGGAGATTGTATCCTCTTTTGATGCAACCACCAGCGATGCAAAGCCTGGGAGTTCGGCGTGTCCTATAAATAAATCTTGCCTTCCGCAACATATCAGGGCGAAGCTGTCTGAAAGCATTAAAGAACGGCTTGAGGGGATTTCTCTTAAGGAGGTGGCACAATGAAGAATCTGCGAATACAAAATCTTCATGTAGAAGTTGAAGGGAAGGAAATCCTTAAAGGGATATCTCTTAAAGTAGCGCCTGGTGAAGTGCATGTCGTCATGGGGCCAAACGGAAGCGGGAAGTCGACGTTCGCGTATACGCTTATGGGGCACCCCTCATATAAATGTCAAATGTCAAATGTTCCTGCGAAGCAGGATCTGGCTCCGCCAGACAAATGTCAAATGAGAATCGGAAGGAAAAATCTTATGTTTTTGCCTACGGAGGAGAGGGCGAGAGCGGGGCTCTACCTTGCTATACAGTCGCCGATTGCCATTCCGGGAGTAAGTGTGATGCAGCTTCTTCGAAGTAGCTATCAGGAGATATATCCTTCGGCAGGCTCAGGACAAGCCAAGCGAGCTATCCAAAATCCTGTACTCGCCCGTCGTTGGCAGGCAAATGGTATGGGACTGCCGGAATTTATTACGATGGTGAAAAAATACACGCACGAACTTCTGTTTGACGAGTCATTCTTAAGCCGGAGTATTCACGACGGGTTTTCCGGTGGGGAGAAGAAAAAAGTTGAGATGCTTCAAGCCCTGGTTCTTAACCCGAAATTTGCTTTTTTTGACGAAATAGACACCGGTCTTGATGTGGATGCCCTCCGCGTCGTGGGAAAGGGAATTGATCAACTGCGTAAACGCAATACCGGCGTCATCGTCATAACGCACTACAACAGGATTCTCCGCTACGTTACCCCTGACGTCGTGCATGTGTTGGTTGGTGGAAAGATAGTCGCTACCGGGGGAGCTTCGCTTGCGAAGGATATTGAGAAAAAGGGATACAGAGACTATGGCGCAACCCATTAATGATACCTATAAATACGGTTTCCACAAACCCGAGAACTACGTTTTTAAATCCCAAAAAGGTTTGACTCTCGGAGTGATCGAGGATATGTGTGTGCGTAAAGGCGAGCCGGCTTGGATGCGCGGGTTTCGTCTGAAAGCTTTAGGAATGTTTACCCACAAATCCATGCCTTCCTGGGGCGGTGATCTTACCGGTATTAATTTTGACGATATATATTACTACATCCGGCCGACGGATAAAAAAGTTTCCCGCTGGGAGGATTTACCAAAGGAAATCCGTGATACCTATGACAGAATCGGCATACCGGAGGCGGAGAAAAAGTTTCTCTCGGGGGTCAGCGCACAATACGAATCCGAGGTTGTCTACAAAAGTATCAATGCAGCTCTCCAGAAAAAGGGTGTCGTATTTTTGGATATGGATTCCGCCTTACGGGAGTATCCGGAGATCGTGAAGCAGTATTTTGGTACTGTTATTCCTCCCGGGGATAATAAATTTTCGGCGCTCAACAGTTGTGTTTGGTCCGGTGGTTCATTTGTCTATGTACCCAAAGGCGTGCGCGTGGATCTGCCGCTTCAAGCATATTTTCGCATTAACGCAGCCAATATGGGACAGTTTGAACGTACCCTTATTATCGCCGAAGAGGGAAGCTTCGTCCACTATGTGGAAGGTTGTACCGCCCCCGTTTATACGACCGATTCGCTCCACAGCGCGGTTGTTGAGATCATTGTTAAGAAAGGTGCCAGAGTGCGATACACGACTATTCAAAATTGGAGTAATAATGTCTATAACTTGGTCACCAAACGTGCACGCGTGGAGGAAGAGGGAGTGATGGAATGGGTCGACGGAAATCTTGGTTGCTTGGCAGAGGGATCTCTAGTGACCACGCCACAAGGCATTAAACCTATCGAGACGGTTGAGAAAGGAGACAAGGTGCTCTCCTGGGATGAGCACAAAGAATGTTTTTGTTTTCGAGCGGTACTTGCAAAGCGTTTCTCCGGTAAACAACCTATTCACACAGTGTCTATTGGTGAGCGAAAGCTGCGCGTTACAGCAAATCATCCTTTTTATTCGTATGCATATGATTCAAATGTTCCAAAGAAGTTAGGTCGCTATCAATTGGGGTACGTTCGTGCCGATGGTTTGCAACATGCAATTATTCCACGTACTTCGTTAGCGTACGGTATGCCTTTTGGCTTCGCAACGCCATCAATGATAACGATATTTTCGTCGATGAATCAATACGCTCCAAAATTACAGATGACCCGTGATCGGATTTCAAAAATGCATCAGATACAGCAATCGACGGATGACCTCATGTGGTTATTTGGATATTGGGTAGGGGATGGTGATACAGAGATAAAGCAGGGTAAAACGAAAGGCGTGATACGGTATGCCAAGCTTGGATTTTCTACACCGGTCAGCGACCGCGCGCGTCAACGGCTGATAAAAACGATGACTGCACTTGTTGATAATTCTCCTACCGAGCGAGCAGACGGGTATCATCTGGCTTGGAACAGTAAGGAGCTTGTTGAGTTTTTTAGGTTAAACGGTTTTATCGGTAACGCGCAAACGAAACGGGTTCCGCGATGGGTATGGTCGATCCCGGAATCACAAAGGTTAGCTTTTGTGGCCGGTTATCTTGATGCAGACGGGACAGCGGGTGGGGGCAGGTTCTCATTGAAATCTGTTCAACGCTCATTACTGGAAGACATCGCTTCGCTTTTGGTCACTTTAGGCATTACTTCCAGGCTACACACTGAGTTTGATCAGCTTAAGCAAGTTAAAATAATGGGTATTGAGTGCACTGCGCACGGCTCATACCGGTTGGTTTTTAATGGAGATGAGAGATTGTACCCTTGGGTTAGTCCCTCGTTGAGGGAGAAAGCCAAAATTAGTGCTTCACACATTTGGGAAAAGCATCGTAATGTAGGCCGATCCAATATTCGACTTAGCCAGAAACTAGAGATCGTCCCCATCCGTTTCTCTGAGGCAGCCAAGCAGGATGTCCCTACGTGGGATATTGAAGTCGAGGGTACAGGTAATTTTGTGTCACAAGGGTTTATCGTGCATAACAGCAAACTCACCATGAAGTATCCAAGTGTCTATTTAGTCGGGAGAAAGGCGCGTGGGGATATTCTTTCCATCGCCTATGCCGGGGCAGGGCAGCATCAGGATGCCGGGGGGAAAGTGGTTCATGTTGCGTCGGAAACCACCTCGCAGATTATTTCTAAATCCATTAGCCGCGGTGGCGGCCGGACGTCATACCGCGGATTAGTGCAGGTTAATCCCGGGGCGACGAACAGTAAAAGTAAGGTTGTCTGCGATGCCCTACTTCTCGATGAATCATCCCGGTCAGATACGTATCCCACAATGAAAATAAACGAGCAGGATGTCACGATAGAGCATGAGGCGACTGTCTCTAAGATCGGCGATGAACAGCTGTTTTATCTTCAAAGCCGGGGGATAGGGAAAGTCCAGGCCGAGTCTATGATCGTCAATGGATTTATCGAGCCCATTGTAAAAGAACTCCCTCTGGAATACGCCGTAGAACTCAATAGACTTATACAATTACAAATGGAAGGCTCAGTAGGATGAAATCTTTTATTATTCGCGAACTGACGAAGGAAAAAGAGTTGTTGGAATATAATCTCAAAACAAATATCCACCTGACGTTAGTATTGGTTCTTTCTCAAGCGATCGATACGGATGTTCATGTCGTTGTTCGTTTAATCGGTCGGGGAGCTTCAGCCAAGGTTATCGGTTTGGTGGTAGGGCGGGGTGATCATAAGATTGTCCTTCACACGGAGCAAATTCACGAGGCTCCGGAAACGACGAGCAATCTCTTGGTGAAAGCTGCTCTTTACGACCGGACACAGTTTTCGTATGACGGAATCATTCGGGTTGAGCGATCTGCGCAAAAATCCGACGCGTACCAGAAAAACGAAAATCTCCTGCTATCTCCCCAGTCTCATGCCAGAAGTGACCCGGCGCTTGAAATTTTTGCTAACGATGTGCGCTGCACACACGGATCTACCACCGGAAAAATTAACGAAGATCAGCTCTGGTATCTCACGAGCCGGGGTCTTTCGATACCTCAAGCAAAGCAATTATTGGTTGAAGGATTTTTTCAACATGCTATTAGTACAGTTTCTGATACAATAAACCAAGAGAGGATAAGGAAAACATTATGGCAAGTTACATAAAAGCATGTTCAATAACTGATCTTCCAGTTGGGAGCATGAAAACAGTTATGGTTGGCGGAAAAAAGATTGCGGTTGCCAATGTCGATGGGGCGTTCTTTGCCGTTGATGACACCTGCAGCCATGCACAGTGTTCTTTAGGGGAGGAAGGATTTCTCGATGGGAACGTCGTCACTTGCGGTTGTCATGGGGCGACATTTGATGTGAAAAGCGGTAAAGTCATGTCGCTTCCTGCGGTGACTGACGTGGCATCATACCCCGTGAAGATAAAAGGAGGAGATCTATTCGTAGAGATATGAAGGATATCCGTAATGACTTTCCTCAATTAAAAAGAAAAATCAACGGAAAACAGCTGGTTTATCTTGACTCGAGCGCTACATCGCTTAAGCCTCAGTCAGTGATTGATGCACTAACTGGCTATTACACGGATTATACGGCAAATGTATTCCGTGGGATCTATACGACGAGCGAGGAAGCGACGGCTGCCTATGAGGGGGCGAGAGGGAAAGTTGCCGGGTTTATCAGTGCTCCCTCCCCGGGAGAAATTGTTTTTACCCGAAATGCTACGGAATCTCTTAATTTGCTTGCTGCCGGCATCGGGAAGACACTGCAAGAAGGCGATGAGATTATCACGCCCATCATGGAGCACCATTCCAATTTCGTGCCGTGGCAACAGAGAGCATTAAAAAAGAATGTAAAATTAAAAATTTGGGATTTGGATCAACATGGCAAGCTTGATCTTGCGCAATTGAATAAATTAATTACTCGAAGAACAAAAGTACTCACAATTACTGCTGTATCCAATGTGTTGGGGACAATTTGTCCAATTGCACAAATTTGTCAAATTGTAAAGCATATAAATCCGGAGTGCCTGGTATTTGTAGATGCCGCTCAGGCAGTACCGCATATGGTGGTAGACGTGATTGATTGGGGGGTGGATGCAATAGTCTTTTCGGGTCACAAATTGCTCGGACCCACCGGTATTGGTGTTTTGTGGGCAAAGATGAGTCTTCTGGAATCCCTTTCTCCGTATCAATACGGTGGAGACATGATAGAAGAAGTTCATCGGGAAAAAACGATATTCAAAAGTCCGCCGCATAAGTTTGAAGCCGGCACGCCGCACATCGCCGGAGCCATAGGTCTGGGAGCTGCAATTGAATACCTTCAAACGTTGGGGTTGGATGCGGTCCGACGGCACGAAATAGAGATTACTGATTACGCACTCAAAGCTCTCGCGCGATTTAAAGGTGTTACCGTGTACGGACCGGATCATGCGAAAGATCGCGGCGGAGTCATTGCATTTCGTCTGGAGGGAGTCCATCCGCACGACATTGCCCAGGTTTTGGATGAGAGCGGTATTTGTATCCGTGTTGGGTTTCATTGTGCCCAACCGCTGCATGAATTTCTGGGCATAGGTCCGACCGCACGAGCATCCTTTTATGTCTATACCATGAAAAAGGATATAGATACGTTGATTGCGGGGTTAGAAAAGGTTAAAAAGTTATTTTCTTAATGTATGGATATCTATCGTGAGCTCATTCTCGATCATTACAAACACCCCCGGAATTTCGGGCATCTTGAC
>JBBTUC010000086.1:0-4223 GCA_038078675.1 Patescibacteria group bacterium | reverse complement strand
GGCGCCCACGACCAGAACCTGAGGAGTTCCTGTCACCATAACCTTTTTAGCAGGTTGTCCGCCCATTTCCGTATCGAGAACGCTCGCCCCGGAAAAACGCGAATCGCCCTTCACCCAACTTTGCGCATCCGTCACCCCGTTGGCAGGGTCTTTCCCCCACACGATAAGGCTCCCTAAATGATCAGCGTGAGTAAACTCGAGATGAGCATAATTTTCTTTGTCCTCATCATGCTTGTTTATCGTTAACCCCTCGGGGTATTGAAACGAAAATCCGTTAGGATCGTTCCAAATGAGAAGTCTGACCGGTGTTGGCGTATTTTGAGAAACTAACTCCTGAGAAACAACAGGTTTTGCCTGCCGATTTTTAATCCACCACAAATATCCTCCGCTTACGATACTGCCAATAAGTAAACCAACAAATATAGGGAACCCAAATTTTTTCATGCAGTCTTATGCTATACTGTACACGTAATGAACACAATAAAACAAGTTCTCCTTCTTTCTACAATTATCTCTAGCGCTCTCCTTCTTGTCCCCTCGGTTCAAGCTGCCAAACCCCGGATACAAAAAAGTCCTGCCCGTCCGGCAGGCGGGGCTCCGACAGTTTCCAAAAAGGCCGTCGCTGGAATTTCGTATTCAAGCGCCAGACTTTCTACTGCTTCCCGAAGCATTATCGTTTCTTTCTTTAATCTCGATAAAGTAGCCAAGATTTCCTACATGCTCAGCTACACCGGTTCTAGCCAGGTCCAAGGCGTGGGCGGTGCCATCACCCCAAACGGCGCCACCGATAGCAGGGATCTCTACTTCGGCACCTGCAGCAAAGGGGTCTGCACCCCGCATTATACTATAAGGAATGCTACCCTCACCGTCACGGCCTCGCTCAAATCCGGAGGCACCCGCACCAAACGCTACATCCTGCGTCCTAAATGGTAACCCCACATCACTTTAGTGATCACTCTACTCATTGACAAAATGATCACTTTCATGATAACATGAACTCTATGCCATACACTATTTCGCTTGACGATATTAATCAGCACCTGGTCTCCCTCACGGATTTTCGCAGGAATGCCGGCAGGTACGTGGACACGCTGCCCCAACGGGGGCCGCTCACTATTCTGCGCGGCAGCAAAGTCGTCGCCCACCTCATCCCTCCGGCAGAAAAAAAACCCACCCTCTCCACAGAAGAACGGGTAAAAAAAGTGCGGGAACTTGCGGGCGGCTTTAAACTTGGGATAAATCTTTCTCCGGAACAGCTGAACGCGCAATACGATAAAATGTATGACGAAATGTTACCTCGATAGCAATATTCTCATTTATCTCAAAGACGAGCACTCAATCGGATTTATCAGGAGTCGTGAAGTAATAGAAAAATTAGCGTCACAAAATATCAGTCTTTTTGTGTCACCGCTGTGCTTTGACGAGTTTCTCTACGAATTTGGTAAAGCTCTTCGCAAAAAGACGCCGGAAAAATATTTTTTTGCTAACCTTGAGAGAGCTCTTGCGTCGATCTTAGCGCTTCCTCATATTTCTATTGTCAATCCGCCAACAGATGCAAACCGTCATGCTGAAGTTGTTTCGCTCATGCAGACCTATTCCCTCCGTCCGCGTGATGCGTATCATCTGCTCACGATGCAAAGTAACGATATCGACGGCTTTGCTACCTTTGACACCGATTTCACAAAGGTTTTCGCCGCCGGACTTCTCGTGAAGGCGCAATAATTACCCTCTCGCGCTTGAAGGCCTTGACTTTTCCATCTGTTTTATACCACACTAATACTAGATCTGAATTATGAAGCTCATCATTGCCGTCCTGTCCCTGGCTGTCATCGGAATCCTGGGTTATTTCGGCTACAATTACTACCTCTCCGTCCGCCAGCCATCTTCCGCAACGTCGGCAACTGCACCTCTGCCGGGATTTCAAAATCCGTTTGATGAAACGAAGCCCGCAACGTCGTTTGGCAAAACCAACGCCCCGATCCCAACCCCCATCAATCCGTTTGTCGAACCAACCCAAGCGTATCAAAATCCTTTCTCATCAACGCAATCAGGAACTCAAGAATACCAAAATCCGTTTGAGGCACTACGCTAACATGAAGAAAATCTTTTACTCGCTGATTGTTTTAGTCATTCTTTCTGCTTCAATACTTGTTGGGAAAGTATCGGCCCAATCACGCTTAACCTATCCGATCCCCGACCTGGGCTACTGCCGGGATGCCAAAGAGTGTTCCCTCTATTGCCAAATTCCGGAAAACAAAGCTCCGTGCTGGTCCTACGGAAAATACAAACTCGGCACAGATGTCCTGGGTGTCAGTACAATGTCCGAAGAAGAAAAACGCCAAATGCAGCAAAAGGCCAAACAATACAATGTCGTATTCCCTATTGCTGATCTGGGAAACTGTGCCGGCCCGCAGGAATGCCGCGACTTCTGCGAACAGCCCGCTAACCAACTGGCCTGCATAGACTTTGCCAAGAAAAAAGGATTCCAGAAGGAAGTCAACAACGGCACAGGCTTAGACCGTCAGAAAAAAGACGAAATCCTCATAAAAGCCCAAACTGAACTCGGGTGTACCTCAATGGAAACCTGCAGCAAAATCTGCGAAAGCGACCATACCCGCTGCGAAGCTTTTACCCGCAAACACGGCGTGTATCAAGAGCCGTCGGAGTCTCGCGGCCGGTACTCGGCTGAAGAAAAGGTGCAACTCATGCAAAAGGCCCAATCCGAACTTGGCTGCACCTCCATGGAGTCGTGTAAGTCTGCCTGCGAAAAAAACCCTCAAGTGTGTATGGCGTTTGCCAAAAAGCACGGGTTTGACGACGACCGGAAAAACGAACGGGCCAAAGATGAACAATCCGACGCGAGCCGCAGACCGGAAGACCTGAACCAACAGGAGCGAGGGGCGCCGTCTGGCATATCCCCCAACTTCGGAAGCCAACGGTTTGGCGAGGGTGGCTGCGACAGCGAAGAGTCATGCAAAAAATATTGTCAAGAACATCCCGATGAATGTCCAGGCTTCCAGGGATACACCCGCGCAGCGCAGAGTGGTTCACCAACTACTATAACGTCACCCGGGAAACAATCTCAAGGAAGCTACGTCGGACCATCCGGCTGCCGAAATGAGGCCGAGTGCGAAAACTGGTGTAAAGGCAGTCCCGACAAATGCCCGGGATTTAGTGAAGCAAAAATACGCGAAGAAAACTCCAAACGCACATACGAACTTCGTAACAAGGAAACCGAGCGCAAACAGGAAACGCAAATACGGCAGTACAACTCCCCGCCTTCCGGCGGCTACCAGGGATCAGGCGGTGAGCCACAAAACTATCCCACAACTTCAACACAGCCGGCATATCAGACAACACAACCATCATCCGGTTCCTATACCCCGCCCTCGACCCAACCTGCCGCTCCATAACAAAGACACCACCTCAAGGATCGCCACGACCCCAATGGCCATGCTCCACACGCTCACCCGCTGGAGAATAGTGTGAAAAAAAATAAGCCAGACGATGATATAGACCAATCGGTGGAGGAGCTTCCACCAAGGACCAAGACGGCCAACACTCCAATCGTTTGAAGTAATAAAAAGAAAAAATAGAAAAGACAATGCGACAGTTCCGAATAATTCAAATATCGGGGCACGGCTCAAAGGGTACTGCCCAAGAGCGAAACGAGCGACAATCCGAACAAGCATCCCATGAGTCAATGAAAGAAAAAATGTCGTGATCCCCAACTGCCTTCGGTAAAACGTAAGCACTCGGGTAACTTTAATCTGAATGCCAAAACGACCAAGGATGCCCGGGATAAGGACGAGTGCAAGCATGCCCGCCGCAGCTCTCCCCGACCAAACACCGATGGAGTAAACGAACGACAATCCCGGGAGATCGGAAACGATGATAACACTCCCCCATGCCAACATTGTGAGGATGGTGATATACACCAACAAAAAAAATTGCCAGATGCGTTGTTTTTCTTTTACTGCTATCTGAAAAATGATTTCCTGGAGATCTCGCATCATGCTACCTATCATCATACATCGAAACACGATGATGGTATATTTAAAAAGGCTTTGTCAGAAGACCATTGGCCTTCGCATGCCGGAACGTCCGATAAAAAAAGATAACGGAGAGGATGAGATACGTTGCATTAAGGACCATCGATATAACGATATCCCCCGAATGGACCGGGGTACCGGAAATAATCGCCCGCATCTGTTCAAACAAAT
>JBBTUC010000085.1:0-7033 GCA_038078675.1 Patescibacteria group bacterium | reverse complement strand
GGCCGCGGAGGCATATAACGCAACATGCGGAGATAAGATGCGGATAGAAATTAAGTTAAAAGTGAAAAGCATACAGGATGTGCGGTTTTCCGGAGAAGGATGTGCGATTAGCCAAGCGAGCGCCTCCATGCTCACCGAAAAAGCGAAAGGTATGAGTGCGACCCAAATACAAAAAATTTCGCTTAAGGATATTCAGGATATGCTCTCGGTCACGCTCACACCGTCACGAGTGAAATGCGCAACGCTTCCACTTGAGGTCTTGCAGAAAGCCATCTCGTCCATATAAAATCAGTTCATGGACGATAACGATCCAAAAGTTAAGCGAAAAATCCGTAATCTGACGATGCGGATAGACAGGAGTCTTTGTATCGGAGCGGCGACATGTGTCGCGATTGCCCCCAAAGCATGGGAGCTCGACAACGAAGCCAAGGCAATTATTCTTGACACTTCGGGTGAGGAAACGGACGATACACTTCTTGAAGCGGCGAAGGGTTGTCCCGTGATGGCAATATTTATCACCGATGAGAGCGGGAAGCAGTTATATCCGTGATTTTTCTTCCAAATACTTCCGGAATCCCGAAGGACGTGAAAAAGCGATAACATTCTTTATCCCATGTTCTTTGGCATAAAGGAGGGCGTGTTCGATAAGGAGGATAGCCGGAGAGGGAGCGTTACTCCGGACAACGTTTGTTGACGCATCAATAGTCGGATACTTCATGAGCACATTGTAGCCCATGGCCTCTTTGTCTTCCGGTCTCCCGTTGGGGAGGATTTTCCAAACTGTAGCACCTGGTATGCCCCCTTTTGATTGATGATGAAACTCAAGGACGTGATCTCTCCCAGAGTTGACATATTTTTCAATGTGTTGTTTAGCTATTTTCACCAATTGGTCATTGGGAATTTGCTGTAAGGCCTGGCCTTGTTTCTTGACAAGGCCAGGCCTTGTCAATGAGACGGAGATTGCTACACACAGCAGCGTATTTCCTTTCAGATCGTGGTTAGCAAGCGTTCCGCTTGCTGTTGCTTGGTTCCATGTTTTAATCTTTTCAGCATGGGACACCTGCACGCACGAGAGTGACCCGATCATCCCTTTCTGTTCATCAAAAACACCGAAAAAGAGGCCATTTTGTGTTCGAGCACAAAATTCCTCCAATGTTGCCGGAACGAATGGAAACCGCGCGTTATTTATTTCGAGCGCTTTCTTTATGACCTCTTCTTCATCAGCTGAAATCTGACGTACATAATAGTGTTTGGGATGTTCTTTCATGATGAGCTCTGCAACCGATTTTTTTACTTCTACGCGCTGAATTTTGCCGGTTGACGTCTTTGGGAGGCTGTTAAACAAGAAGAACTTTTTTGGTGCTTCATACGGAGAGAGACCCGGAATAGTGCCTTGAAAGGTCTCACCCTGCTTGGCAGGGTGAGACCTTTTCAGAACGACTGCCGCAGCAATCTCTTCTCCCATCCGCGCGTCCGGATATCCCACGACACTTACTTCGTCTATCTGGGGAAACGCCTTGAGGAGTGCATCTTCTATGGCCGACGGCGAGAGGTTGATCCCTCCTTTGATGATGATTTCGCGGGTCCGTCCGATAATAAAGAAGAATTTCTTGTTATCGATCATCTTCCAGTAACCCAAATCGCCGGAGTGGAACCAGCCGTCTTTGAACGATTCGACTGAATCTTTCGGGTTATTGAGATATCCGTCAGCCAGAATCGGTCCGGCTATACAAATTTCTCCTTCTTTACCTTCCTGTTTTTCGTTGTTATTTTCATCCATGATTGCCAAGTGGTTATTGGAAAGTTCGGTTCCGATGGTGTTAACTTTGACAAGCTGACGGTACGTAGCTTCATCAACTTCTACCGGCACACCAGCGACCCGAAGTGCGGTTTCCGTCTGTCCGTACCCTTGGGTCACACGAACGCCGAACATATCATAGAAGCGCATCGTTTCCTCAGGCAACACCGGCGCTGATCCTATGCAGATACGTTTAAGTGAGGAAATATCAATACCCGATTGTTTGAATTCATCAGCGCGCGTAAGAAGATCATGGAGGATCGTAGGAACGACGCTTGTGTTTGTGGCTTTATACCGGCTTACGATTGCCCAAAATCGGCTCACTGAGTAACGTGAATTTAGGACTATAGTACCGCCGACGAGAAGCATGGAGAGAGCAAACTGCGTAGAGTTGATGTGGTGGAGCGGCAAGACGACGTTGAAAACATCGTTTTTCGTAAATTTTTGCCAATCGACGATCCCCATGGCGTTGGTCAGGCACGCCCGTACGGAAAGAGGAACGCCTTTCGGATACGCCGTCGTCCCGGAGGTGTAGAGGATGACATAGAGGTCAGTAAGAATACCAGTTGCTCGTGTGATGGGTTGAGTCGGAAGGAGGTTAATAAACTGAGTCATCGTCGACCAGGTATAGACTACAAGATCAGGTAATGGAGGGTAGCGCGCTTCTCCTTTGACAAGCAGCACCTTTGCATTCGTATCTTTAAGTTTAAATATCATGCGTTCGGGTGTATCCCTTTTGACATCCAGAGGTACCGTGGTTGCGCCGATGAGGCTTCCCGCAAGCTCAAGGATGAGGACTTCCGGGGCGTTCTGCATGAGGATCGCAAACCGGTCGCTGCGTTTGATTCCCATGGAAGAAAGCCACGCTGCGGCCCGGTGCACGAGGGTATTGAGCTGTCCGTAGGAGATGACGTCTGCCCCGCCGGTATCGACGTCAACGGCAACAATCGCCGCTTTCCGGGAAAATTTACCCGCGTGACTTGTGAGCAATTTTTCGACAGATTCAACAGGTACTGGTATACGCGGGAGATTATGCATATGATATATGATACGGTAAAACAGGTATGGCTCAAAGTATAACATGGAAGATAGGTGGAGAGGCGGGCTTTGGGATTATGGCATCCGGTACAATGCTGGCCCGCGCGTTTTCTCGCCATGGATACTACATCTTCACGCTTAATGAGTACCCGTCGCTTATCCGGGGAGGACATAATGCAGTGACGGTGCGTATTGCGACCGCCCCTTTTTATTCTCTGGATCGTTCGCTTCACATTCTGGTTGCGCTCAATAAAGAAACAGTTGAGCTCCATAAGAATGAACTCCGGGAAGGCACCGTCATTGTGTTTGATCCGCATGACTATGAATGGAAGGAAGAAGAATTGCCCCCCGGTATCATCCTCATTCCCGTGCCGTTTCGTGAGTTGGTGCAAAAGAAGGGTGGAGAAGTGATCATGCGCAATACCGTCGCTCTTGGGACAAGCATTGCCATCCTTGGTGCGCCATTTGAGTGTCTGGCAGATGTTGTCCGCGATCAGTTTGCCCGCAAAGGAGAAGCAGTGGTCAATCATAATATTGAGATAGCCCGCGCGGGGTATGATGCGGTGGGAGATGCGGCGACCGCGCTATCTGCATTGAGACTTGATTCTATCGAGAAAAAGAACGACTATCTTCTGATAAACGGGAGCGAAGCGGTTGGAATTGGCGCGGTACGGGCAGGACTTAAGTTTGCCGCCATTTATCCCATGACGCCCATAAACGCGCTCATTTCTTTTCTTGCTGATCACGCAAAATCATTAGGGATTGTCTATAAGCAGCCGGAAGATGAAATAGCGGGCATCAATATGGCCATTGGTGCTGCAATTTCCGGGGTGAGAAGCATGGTCGCAACCAGCGGCGGCGGGTTTGCCCTGATGGTCGAAGGGCTATCGCTTGCCGGGATGATTGAGGTACCGCTCGTCATTGACATGGGAATGCGGGTGGGGCCGGCTACCGGTATGCCGACCTGGACCGAGCAGGGAGATCTTCAGTTCATCATTCATGCAGGGCATGGAGAGTTTCCCAGGATCGTACTTGCGCCCGCTAACGCTACAGAAGCCTACGAGCTTACGGTGAAAGCGTTTCATTTAGCGGAAGAGTTTCATGTCCCGGTGTTTATTCTGACGGATAAGTATCTCAACGAAAGCCAGTGGTGTGTAGAGGCTGTGGTCTTGGAACGTGATGTGGTCATTAACCGTGGCAAAGTAATGACGCTGGGGAGCGAAAAAAGCACTACCAGCTTCAAGCGGTATGATTTAATTTCTCCTGATGGTATTTCTGCGCGAAGTTTCCCCGGTATGAAGGGTGGTCAGTATATTGCCAATTCCTATGAGCATGATGAGACGGGGATGGTGTCTGAGGATTCGGCCATGAGGACAAAAATGGTAGATCGGCGCCTGAAGAAGATTGCCGCCATTAGGAAGGTTATGATGCCGCCGGTAGTCTACGGAGACCAGTCTTCCAAAACGGTCATCGTGACCTGGGGATCGACGCTCGGTCCGGTACTGGCGGCGATGAAGGCGAACACACGAATTATCCATTTCCCATGGCTCTACCCATTTCCTGCAGACGCGACAAAGGAACTGCTGACCGGCGCCACACGCGTGATAGACATCGAACAAAATGCCACCGGGCAACTTGCCTCCCTCATTCGGGCAGAGACCGGAATTGAAATTACAGAAAAGTTCCTGAAGTATGACGGAAGGCCGTGGCTACCGGAGGAAATAATTGAAAGGATAAAGGTATGACTATTACTGCAAATTCTTTTAAGACCAACTATCTTCCCACCTGGTGCCCCGGGTGCGGAGACTTTGGCATCTGGATGGCTCTCAAAAATGCGCTTGCGGAGCTTGGGATTGGGCCGGATGAGGCACTACTCATCTATGGCATCGGATGCCACGGCAACATGTCCGCTTGGGTGCGGACCTACGGCGTTGTCGGACTTCACGGTCGTACGTTACCCATGGCTCAGGGCGCTAAACTCGCCAATCACACCGTGCCGGTTATCGTTATTTCCGGAGACGGAGACGGCCTGGGAGAGGGAGGCAACCATTTCATCCATGCGGCCAAGAGAAATCCGGATATCACCGTTTTAATTCATGATAATCAAGTCTACGCGCTGACCACGGGGCAGGCATCGCCCACGGCGAAACAGGGGTTTATAACCAAGTCCACGCCGGATGGTGTTGTCGACGAACCGGTCAATCCGTTGACTCTTGCCATCGTTTCCGGAGCGACGTTTGTGGCGCGCGGATTTGCCGGGGATATGCCGGGACTTACCAAGCTCATTGCACAAGCGGTGAAACACAAAGGTTTTGCTGTTGTTGATATCCTTCAACCTTGTGTGACGTTTGATCATGTGCACACGTACCCGTGGTATCGGTCCCGTCTCTATGAGCTCAGTTCAGGAGGATATACGCCCACGAATAAACTGGCAGCTATCAAAAAAGCTCTTGAATGGGGAGATAAGATTCCCGTCGGAATTTTTTATCAGGAATTGACTTCGACCAATGAAGATCGCGAACCGGCCCTCACGAACGGTCCGCTTGCAGGACAGACACTCGGTGTAGCTGATGTAGATACACTCCTTTCCGAGTTTCGTTAAGCCCTCTATTGACGGGGGGTTTAGCACTTGTTATACTTGACTGCCAAAATAGCTATGAATATTATATCGGTTACTGATCAAATCCTTCCCGTCGTTCCAATCCGGGATGGCATCGTATTTCCCGGTACAGAGATGATTCTCACATTTGGCCGTCAGCGTTCGGTATCTGCTATCGAAGCGGCGCAAAATTCAGGCAAGCGCGTTGTTTTGGTTATGCAAAGGAACCCCGGCGCCAATGATCCGACTCCGTCGGATTTGTATTCGACAGCCACAGTGGGCGAGATCGTCCAGATGATGAAAAATGAAGGAGAAATTAACGCCCTTGTCCGCGGAATAGCCAAAGTGGAGATTCTCTCCTACGAAGCGGTCGAGCCGTTTTTTGTCGCACGCGTGATCGGAAAGGAAGATATTGTTGAAGAAAATGACGAAACGAAAGCAATCACCAACCATATTGCCAATGAGCTTAGGCGTGCGGTGAACCTCGGGAAAGCAATGGATTTTTTGACCTTCATGAACATCATGTCCGGTGTGGGATCTCTCCAGTTGTCCTACCAGATTGCAGGGATACTTGATATCAAGCCAAGTGAGCGCCAGGAGCTCCTTGAGATGGTGGTCGTTAAAGAGCGGCTTGAAAAGGAGATTGCCTATCTTTCGCGTGAGGTCAAAATCCTTGAGCTCGAAAAAAAGATTGCCAGCAAAACACAGGAAAAGTTTGACAAAAACGTCCGTGAGCAAGTGCTACGGGAGCGGATGAAGACGATCGAAAAAGAGTTAGGGGAGGACGGTGAGAATAAAGAGACGAAAGAGCTAGCCGATAAAATTAGAAAAGCCGGAATGCCGGAGGAAGTGCGATTGAAAGCAGAAAAGGAACTCGCAAGACTTGCGCAGATGTCTCAATACAATCCTGAATCCTCGTATGTCCGTACCTATCTGGATTGGCTCGTCGAGTTACCGTGGGCGGTGGCTTCTGTCAACGACGTGGTCATCAAAGCTGCCGAGACAGTCCTCAACGAAGACCACTATGGGTTAACCAAGATTAAAGAGCGGATTTTGGAGTACTTGGCGGTCATGAAGCTGCGTGCGGCTGCGCAAAAACTACAGGATCAGGAAGAAATACAAGCAAATGCCCCGGGTGCCAAAGAGGCGGAAAAGAAAACACATAAAGCCAAATCGGCGCCGACGATCCTTTGTTTTGTGGGTCCCCCCGGTGTCGGAAAGACGTCCATCGGTAAGTCGATTGCCCGCGCGCTCGGCCGCAAGTTTGTGAAGATGTCTTTGGGTGGTATCCGCGACGAAGCCGAAATTCGTGGACACAGACGTACCTATGTGGGGGCACTTCCGGGTCGCATCATTCAAGGTATCAAGCAGGCAGGGACAAAAAATCCGGTATTTATGCTTGATGAAATAGACAAAGTCGGCAATGATTTCCGCGGCGATCCCTCTTCTGCACTCCTTGAAGCTTTGGATTCCGAGCAAAACTACGCATTCTCTGATCATTATCTGGATGTGCCGTTTGACCTGTCCGACGTATTTTTTATCACTACCTGCAACATTCTGGATACTATTCCGCCCGCACTTCGGGATCGTTTAGAGAT
>JBBTUC010000084.1:0-37007 GCA_038078675.1 Patescibacteria group bacterium | reverse complement strand
ATCAGTATAAACAAAAATACTCAGAAAGTGTTCTTGAAAAACGGGGTACTTGACAATCATCATGTGCACATGATCCCGATCAAATCCTAACTCATGAATCTCCCACTTGTTCATCTGGCAACACTGGATAAACAACTGCTCTATTCTCTTGGCTATTTTGCCAATCAATACCCGTCTTCGGTATTTCGGACAGAACACCAGATGAGTCACAATTCTGTGTGTTGTTGATGAACCTTTCCAGTATTCCGTCATGAACAAATCATGACAGAAGATGCCTCCGAGACGCAAGAAGACTTGCATCTCTCCGGGCGGCGCATTCCTCCCCACCCCTAAAAGGGATGGGGATTCCTGCGCTGGGTATTGAAATTATACAAAAATGCTCGAACATCATACTTATGAAGTATGTGTAAGTGAAACTGTGCTACGGGACTTGTGCCCATTCGGATATTTCCGCACCGGTGATGTTGCTCCTAGATTCTCATCTCCGCGAAGCGGAACATACTACTGCACCGTTAGGATCTGAGCTGGGAGGCTTGGATTCCATTTTATTGTTAGCAGCGCTGCGGGACTTGGATTCGAACCAAGATACCATCCTCCAGAGGGATGTGTACTACCGTTATACGATCCCGCAGCGCTAATAACAACTCACCAAGATAGTCCCGCTAAGCGGGACGTACTACCGTTATACGACCTCCCAGCTCAAGCCCCAACGACATGATTATATCCTACTTCAATCCTCCCTACCAACCCACGGAATCCATCACAAAATTATGCACGTGCATAATTTTGTGATGCCTTGACGTCTCTTCAATGTCATTGGTGAAATATAAGATACGTCTACAGAAAGCTTTCAGACTCCAAAATACTGCCGGTATGGAGCGTCGTCTTCAAGTTTAGTTACGAGAAGATACTTCACCATGTCACCCACGCCGTAAAACGAACGCAAGAATTCTACTTCGTCATAACACGGATACGGAAAAAGATAGACGCTCTCCTGCATCTGGTAAAACCCCATGGCTTTCAGCGCATCACGAATAACCAATTGCAGACTCCTATCGCGGGCAGGAATATCGTAAATGACGACACGCCAATTCTCATCCCAACTTTCAGGTTTCTTCACTTCTAAGTGCTCAAGTGTATATTTTAAGATTTTCTTTTTTCCTTCTTTGGTAATCGTGACGACGTCTTGTCCGTCTAAACTCACGTACTTGACAAGTTTCTGCGCCTCAAGCCGCCGCAATGATTGCCGAAGGTATCCTTTGTTATACCGCTTCCATCCGTTGGGGTCATACGAGAAAGACGGAGAATAAAACATCTTTGCGATAGCGCCTGCTGCGTTTGGCGAGACAAACGCTGTAGCAATCGTCGCACCTATTCCGAGGTAAGTAAGGATATGCCTGACCGAGGCGTACTTTCTTTCGCGTTCGTCCTTTTTATACCGTTCATACAAAAATGACGCCGTTTTTTGAAGCTGCTCATCGGACATTGATGATTCCTTGACGAAACTTCGCTTCACCATATCACACTCCAGAGTATCACAAAATTATGCACGTGCATAATTTTGTGATGGTTAGAACATGGTGATTAAACTGGAAGGCGAAGGATACCCCGGGAGGTTCGTTGCATGAGTCCATCTTTAATGAGCGACTCGATAACAGAGTGAAGGAATGCTACCGGCTTGGTATACGTTTTCCCTAGCTCATTAAGAAACTTTTTTTCCGATATATCTCCTTCCCGCAATCGGTCGATGATGCGGCCACGGTAAAAGCGGTTTGAGTCGCGGAAAGAAACGGGGGTCCTTCGACTCGCTTTGGTCAAAGACCCTGAGCGAGCGCGAGCGAGTCGAAGGGCTCCATAGTCCATAAGCGCTTGGTGCCATTCCCAAGATTTACCACTGGGCACTAATTGCCGGGCGACTTCTTCAACTACGGACTCTTTTTGTGGCTGATCCTTAAAAAAGAAATGCGTAATAATCTGGCGGATATTTGTATCGACTAGCGGGACTTCCTGCTTATAAGCGAACACCAAAATTGCTCGAGCAGTATATTTGCCCAATCCGGGGAGTTTGACAAGCTCGCGCTCGCTAACAGGAAACTTTCCGTGATAGATATCAATAATCGTCTTGGCTGTCTTCTGAAGATACAAAGCACGACGGTTATACCCCATCCCCTTCCAAATACGGAGGACTTGTGCCGGGCTGGCTTTGGCAAGATCAAAAACCATCGGAAACACCTCGATAAACTCGGTATATTTAGCGATTACGCGTAATACCTGCGTCTGCTGGAGCATAACCTCGGATACCATAATCTCGTAGGGATCGCGGGTATGCCGCCACGGGAGGTCGCGCTTATGAGTGGTCCACCAACTAAAAATCTTATGTTGAAAAGAGGCTATACGTCTTGGAGAAAGCTTCATTTACTCGAGGCTTTGGAGGTCGGCATCAAATTCCGAAGAATTGCCGGACTCGATAGTCGTGCCGGAGAGGTCTTTTTCGATATCCGTGACACTATCAGATGAAGTAATTGTCGGGGTAGCCGAAGGTGTAGGAGTAGACAAACCGAACCCCTGATTTGGTTTACCTTCTTGTGTAACTAAACTCGGAGGTGTCATCGAGGATTTCTCAAGTGGCTTTTGCTCCTTTGTATAAAGAAAATATGCGCTTCCTCCAAGGATTAAAACACCTAAAACGATCGCAAGCCAAAGTAAACCGGACCCCTTCTTAGGCTGCTCTGCGGGAGGAACAACCGTACGTACGGGAGCAGCCTGCGGCACTGCCGAGGGTGCGGGTTCGGTTGGCATTAATTGTGGAGTAGTTTCTGGCATAGTCATTACTGCGCGGCGCTACTATCGGTTGCACTCGGCGTCGCTGTGCTCTTTGAACCGACGAGTGTCTTTATCTCCTTAAACACATTTTGCACGGCACTCCGGGCAGCTGCAACCGTATCTTGTACTGCCCGAAGATCTTCCTGCAACTGCTTGGTGGTAGCTCCAACGTCACTCCTTGCAGTCGTGTCGTCGTTGACCGTAACCTGGTAGGTTTTTGCTTTTTGCGCATTTACTGCTGATTCCGCTGTTGTAATCGCTGTCCGGGCGGATGCAATGGCCGTTTCAACGGCAGTGACATTTTTACCCTCTGCTTTGGCTTTCTCGGTACGCGACTGTATTTTATCCAGAATCGTTGAAAGCCGCTCAAGAACCTTCAGGAAATGATCTGTTCTTTTTTCGTTGACATTTCCAAGCTTCTCCTGTACCCGTTCAACAACCAGTTTCTTTCGCTCGTCACGTACTGACTCAACTTTTGCTTTTATCTCTTCGCGCTTGGCTTGTACGTTCGCCTTAACTTCCTCACGCTTCGCTTCACGATTTGTTTTCAGTTCTTCCCAACGCTCGCGAGCCGCCTCACGCACTTCTGTACGGCGCTCTTTGAGCGTGCCCGGTGCCGTCGCCTCTGCCCAAACCCCGGGAACAACAAGGAGAAGAACCCCGATACTTACCGCAACTGACCGCCTTACGAGCATAGAAACATCATGACACGGTAAATCCAACTTTGTCAATAGCAACAGCCTCTTGTGGTAGAATACTAGGGCCATGAAAAACCAAAAGACAGGTACTGTCGCGATAATCGGCAGGCCAAACGCGGGAAAATCCACGCTTCTCAATAATATCCTGAAGCAAAAGGTTTCGATCACCTCACCCAAACCCCAAACGACGAGGTTTGCAATCCAGGCAGTCTACGAAGACGACCGAGGCCAAATCGTATTTATCGACACTCCGGGAATCATGGGGAAAGTCGTCGATCCTCTCGCAAGACGCATAAATCTTCGCGCCGAAGAACAGCTCAACCAACATATTGATCTCGTCATATACCTTGTGGACCATACGCGATCCCGGGATCTTGAGGAAAACAAAACGCTCGGACTGGTCAGAAAATTCAAGGGGCACAAAATTTTGGTGATTAATAAGATAGACGTCGTCAAACCCACGCATATCGTTGAGTATAAGTTTATGGAGGAAGAATTTGACGAAGTCGTCGAAGTATCCGCATTTGCAAGAAAAAACCTGGGGCATCTCCTGGAGGTAATATTTGAGTTTCTCCCCGAAGGCAAACCCGCAATCGATACCAAAACACTTATACAGCCGGGTCTCAACCTCGATAGCAAAATGTTCCTTGCTGAAATAGTCCGGGAAAAGGCGTTTCTGTTTCTTCGTCGGGAAGTGCCCTACTCAATGACCGCAGTCATTGATGACACCATAGATCGCGACAACGGAGTATTGTACGTGAAAGCCCGAATTCTCACGTCTGCTGACCGATATAAATCCATGATCATTGGCAGAAACGGCACTATGATAAAAGAAATAAGCATGGCAGCCCGTAAAGAACTGGAAACCGCGACGAACAGGAAAGTCTACCTTGATCTCACTGTCGAAACGGACACGCATTGGATGGAATATGTGTAAATTGTCATCCCGGGCTTGACCCGGGATCCATCTTAGATGGTAATGGATTCCGGCTCGGGGGCCGGAATGACAGAAAGTCTTTTAAGACTTTCCTCGCGGCCAAGAATTTCGAGGGACTCGAGAATCGGTGGGCCGACGGATTTACCGGTAATGGCAATACGAAGTTCCATAAAGAGGTCTTTTGCCTTTATGCCAGATTTTTCCGCGGCTTCACGGATCCTTTTTTCCATCGCGTCATGATTCCAATCAGATAATTCAAGCGCATGATGCGAGAATGTTAATAGTTTTTTGTCCACCGGCCTCTCATATTCCTTCGGCCGCTCGAAAAAAAATCCGGCAAGAGACTCAAATTCCTTCAGTGTTTTCATTCTTTCACGTACAAGCGGCCATATTTGTTCAATCATCTCTAAGGGGTATTTTTGATTAAAAAAATTATAAAGCTGATAGCTGATAGCTGACAGCTGATAGCTTCGTAAATACTCCCCATTCATCCATCTCAATTTTTCGATATCAAAGATAGGTGCCGTGGTCTGCACATCCTTAAGATCAAATACTTTTATCATCCCGTCGATAGAAAATAGTTCATCCCCTTTAGGATGTGCCCATGCCATCGACGCTAAATAATTGAGGAGCGCTTCCGGCAAGTACCCCTGTTCTTTGTACCACGACGCCCATACGGGATTTTTCCGTTTGGATAATTTACTTTTGTCCGGATTTCGAAGAAGCGGCAGGTGGGCGTAAACCGGGATGTCCCATCCAAAAAATCGGTAGAGGAGAATATGTTTAGGGGTAGACGAAATCCATTCTTCACCGCGAATGACGTGGGAAATCTCCATACCATGATCATCCACAACCACGCCGAGATGGTACGTCGGAAACCCATCGGATTTGAGAAGTACCTGATCATCAATGAGCTTATTTTCAAAAGAAATTTCTCCGCGGATAAGGTCGGTGAACGTGGTGACCCCTTCGTCAGGAACTTTCAATCGGATTACGTACTTTTCGCCATTTTGAATTTTGTCCCGCGGAGCGGGATCCCGCTTCGCGGGAAGTTTTGAATTTTGAGTTTTGAGTTCACGACAGTGACCGTCATACCTCGGCGGCTCGTGCCGAGCTTCCTGCTCTTTTCTCATCTCGCCAAGCTGATCCGGCGTACAGAAGCAGTAGTAGGCGTGATCCTTCTCAACTAACTCTTCTGCGTATTTTCTATAAAATTCAAGTCGTTCGGATTGGCGGTATGGAGCAAATGGCCCATCGTTATCCGGTCCTTCATCATGGGGAATACCAAGCCATGCAAGCGACTCCAAGATCCGACGTTCTGACCCTAGGACAAACCGCGTCCGGTCGGTGTCTTCAATACGGATGATAAACTGACCGTTGTTTTGTTTTGCCACCACGAAGTTGATGAGCGCCGTATAAGCATTGCCGATGTGAAGATTTTCTCCGGTAGGCGAGGGAGCGATGCGGGTGCGGACGGTTTTCATACCTATATGATTGATTCTATCATCGTACGAACGTATACTCAAAGGTACAATGGCTAATCTTACTGAAACTGCCTACTACACACGCCGGACGATCAACTGGATGATTCTCGCCGTCATCATGTATATCATACTTCGCATTGCTTTCAGCATATTCATGGTCTTGTGGATCTATCTTTTCCCGCCCAAACCAATACCCCCGAATTTCCGGTTTGGAAAGCTGCCGGCCATCAAATTCCCGGAATCCTCGCCATCCGGACAGCTCACGTTTACCCTGGAAACCATTGAGGGTATAGTTCCCGCGGCATCAAATTCGGCAGTGGTGTACTTCATGCCGAAACAAGCGGCTAATTTACTCGCGCTTACTAAGACGCAGGAATTTGCTAAACGTTTAGGCTTAAACCCCAATCCCATTGAGGAAAGTAAATCCGTCTATCGATTTGATGACGACACGACCCCGCTACGGAGGCTCCGCTACGATATCGTATCCAATAACTTTATTTTACGATATGGATTTGAGCAGGATACCGGACTTTTTTCAGAGAGAAACCTCCCCGGAGTGGATGCGGGGATCGCCGAAAGCAGGTCCCTCATGCAAACATTTAATCTCTATTCCCCGGATATTTCCAAAGGCACTCCCATTGCTATATTTCTCAAACTCGTGGGTGATAAATTAATTCCCACGACGAGTCTTTCACAGGCAGATGCAATACGCATCGACTTTTTCCGACAATCTGTAAGTTCACTGCGTCTCTTCACCCCGAATCCGGACGAAGGACAGGTGGTGTTTATATTTTCCGGATCGAAAGACAATAAGAAAAAAATTGTCCAATTTGCCTATACCCTCTGGCCCATAGACTACGAAACGACAGGTACATATGCTCTCAAACCAAGCGCCACCGCGTGGGAAGAATTGAAAAGCGGGAAGGGATATATCGCGCGACACTCAATAGACGGAAGCAGCACTATTACCGTCCGACAGGTGTATTTGGGGTATTACGACAGTTTTGACCCGCAAATGTACTTACAACCAATATACGTGTTTGAAGGAGACAATAATTTTCTCGGATTCGTCCCCGCAATCATTCCCGAGTGGACTGAGTAAACGTCTCCCAACGGTAATTCCCAAATACCCAGTCAATAAGCTTCGTCGTGTCACCAAAGCGATCTTTACTTTTGAGGACTACAACGATCATACGATGGCCCTGCCTGCCGGCAGGCAGGCCATTCCGTTCGACGAGTGTGACCAAATTCTCCCCTGCTTCCTCTGTCCAACCTGTTTTAATGCCCCCCACACCGGGGATTTTACCCAAAAGCTGATTCACATTGACCAGCGGATGGAAATACGTATGGGTCACATCGGAGACCGTAATCTGAGGAATTGCAACCATCTTGACGATTGTTTTATTCGTAAGGGCTACTGCGGCCAAACGCACAAGATCGATCGGCGTCATTTTATGATTGGGATCGTCAAACCCCACGGGATTGGTAAATGAAGAATGTTCTAAATTAATTGCCTTGGCTTTTATGTTCATGGATGCGACAAACGCCTCTACCCCACCGGGATAATTTTCTGCCAATGTATACACGGCGTCGTTGCCGGATTGTATGAGCGTCCCGTAGAGAAGATTTTCTACGGTAATCCGCTCACCGGGAACAAGCTTCATGGTGGCACCGTTATTCATAAGAGTTTTTACCGTCAGCACATCATCAAGTGTATATATATCAAGGGCGACCAGAGCCGAGAGTATCTTGGTCGTTGAAGCGGGAGCAAACGGCCGGGAACTATTGCGTTCGTAGAGTATGACACCCGAGTCTACGTCCTCTATCACGATCCCGTCGGCGGTCACTTCTGCACCGGGATACACGCCCGTCGCGTTTTTCGGATACGGCGCGGGCGACGGCAATAAAAATGGAAGAGTGCGATCCTGCAGTCTGGGAATATCGCGCCAAAAAAGATACGGGTGCTGCCCCGGGTACCCTAAGAAAAATCCGGCGAGCACCATCAGAAAAAGCATCTTTCCCCACGATGCTTTTATCCACGGATGAGATCCCTGATAACTACTCTTTGCTTTTGACATCTCAATATATAGCTTACAGTGGTTTGGAAAATTCGCCAATGAGAGGTTTGGCCACCTTTTCATAGTCGGTTTCTGTCAGTGAAATCGACCGAGTATGCAGCCCGGCATTAAACACAATGGTTTTGTTCTCTTTTACACTTTTGTCTACATATAACGGAATTCCAAAAATTTCTCCAAACGGCGGAACTGCACCTATGGGTACCAAAGCGACTTTTTTGACCTCCTCTGCCGTTGCCATGCGCAAGTCTTTGACCTTAAATTCTTCTTTAAATCGCTTAAAGTCAACTTTATAATCAGCAGGGACCGCAATCATAACGGGTTTTCCGTCTGTATACATCACCAATGCTTTTAGTCCGGTATGGAGAGCTGTCTTACGGATCTTTGCAGCCTGCTCCGATGTATACACTGGCTCATGATCATATGTTTTATAGGGAACACCGGCTACCTTCAAAACTTCAACAATCCGTTCAAAAACACTTCCTTTTTTGCCGATTACTGAAATACCCAGTTCGCCAAGTTGTTCTTCGGTCACAACACTTGGAGCGTCCATGACACTCGTCTTGCCTCCCGCGCTTTGTGGGAATGCCACGACTTCCCGAAGATAAGGTTCCTGCGTTATGGTCATGAGGAGTCGTTCGATTCCGTGTGCCAGTCCCCCATGGGGCGGAACACCATAAGTGAATGCCTCAAGCATGTGACTGAACTGTTCATGGATTTTCTCCTTTTCATAGCCCATCACTGCAAAGGTGGACTCCAAGAGCGCCGGCTCGTGACTTCGGATACTTCCTCCGCCCACTTCACAGCCGTTACATACCAAATCATATTGGGTAGTTAAAATTTCGCCGACGTTTTGTTTATTGATCAGCCATTCTTTGTGTTCAGTCTTAGGAGACGAGAATGGATTATGAGTGAATGTCCACCCACCTTCCTGGGTTTTCTCAAAAAACGGGAAATCAACGACCCACGCAAAGGCGAGTATGCCTTTTTTCTTGTCTTCTTGGGAACGCATATCAAATTTATCTGCGCCGTATTCTTTCATCGCCTGCGCGTAGGTTATGACGGGAAATGGCTTTTGTTTTATGGTATATCCCAAAGATTCCATCACAGACGTCATCATTGCCTCGTCCATCGCCATGACTGCTTCGCGATCAACAAAACTCATTTCTATATCTATCTGTGAATGTTCAAAGCCCCGGTCCGCACGCAAATCTTCATCGCGCATACAGCGGGCAATTTGAAAATATCTTTCAAACCCCGCAACCATCAATAGTTGTTTGTATTGCTGCGGCGACTGAGGCAATGCATAAAATTTACCCGGTTGAAGCCTGGAGGGAACCAGGAAGTCTCGTGACCCCTCAGGAGTTGATTTAGAAAGCATCGGCGTCTCGATTTCCGTAAAATCCAGTGAAAACAAGTATTGCCGCACAAGGTCAACAAATTTTGACCGAAGATGGATGTTTTT
This sequence comes from Patescibacteria group bacterium, assembly GCA_038078675.1. Taxonomy (GTDB): domain Bacteria; phylum Patescibacteriota; class Microgenomatia; order UBA10105; family UBA927; genus JBBTUC01. The sequence goes on along the minus strand of JBBTUC010000084.1, from coordinate 27,525 downwards.
CTGAAGCCTGGGACGGCGCAGGTCCAGGTAGCGATATTTAATGCGAGCATCTTCATTGATTTCCTTTCCATCGGTATCAATCGGAAATGGAAGCACCTTGGCATGAGAAATAATTTTAAGCTTTTTGACCTCCACTTCAATCGTGCCGGTTGCAATCTTAGGGTTGACCATAGAGGCCGGGCGCTCTTTGACAAACCCAGCGACTTCAATAACGTCTTCCTTGCCTACCGACAGGGCTATCGGCTTTGTCGTAACCATCTGCACAATACCGGATCGGTCACGCAAATCCAAAAAAACAATTTTCCCATGATCGCGGCGGGTGTTTACCCAGCCTTGAAGGAGAATTTCTTTACCAACTTTCAATGATGTCTCTTTGGCTAACGTTCTCTCCATATTATTCTCCATAATAACAGATAAACCCTGACGATAATACTCGTCAGGGTTCGCTTGATTGTCGCGAAGGTACCACCCTTCTTTACTCATTTCTGCTATCACGGGCTTACCCGTCGGGGTCTAATTTCCTTACGGATTTCTTCCCAATGCTCTGGCTTGTTGAGCCGTCATCGCTTTTTTGCTTTCTTCATCTACTATACCACGCATTTTTCCTCTTGACAAGTAGAGCCGTAAGATGATATAAAAATCTTTTATACTATGCAGCAAACGAATAGTCACCAGTTTATTCACGTCCTCCTTATTAACCCCGCCCGATGCGGGGGAGGTCGTGTGATGACTGCTTAATTTTTCTTTTATAAATCACACGAACCTCCCAAAGTCGGGAGGTTTTTTTGATGTGTTGCTTTGCGAGCGAATTCATATTCGCAAGCTTAGCAACCATCAATCCCGTAGACGCGACACCGCGACGCGAGGACGTAGCCCTCGGGAGCGGCAAGCGTTTTACTGGGATAACAGAGGAGGTGAACAAATATGGCAGAAACTCTTAATCCACTATCTGGTATGCCGCTAAATGAAGTAATTGAAGCTCTTGCTCGACAAGGGTTAGCCGTAGAAGGAGCACATGCTAACGGCGTGAGTTGCGTTTCGGTCACAAATGGAAATGGAGAGAGCGTATGGGTACCCGTAAAGCCGGTTGTAGTGTGGGATTCTTCTGGTGAGCCAACTACGTTGTATTACCCACAAAAATAACGTGCGACCGCACCTCTTTCGCTTTAAGAAACATTGAATAACCGCTTGGCATCATAAAGGATTTTAGAGGAGTTTAGAGGAAGTTATAGGCGTATATCTTTGACTTTAAGCTGCAGGCGGGAATTGCCGTTCCAGGTGTTCATGTCGATGGTGTAGGCAAGGTCGACGATGGAATTATTCTGTAATTTTCCATACAAGCTTCCGAAGTTGAAGGCTATTGCGTCCAAAAAAGATTGGATCCCCGCCTTCGCGGGGATGACAGTGAGAATAGGATTGACAGAAGAAGAAACGCGGAGTTTAAGATGTTTGCCGTCAGCGCCCACAAGGCGGGTTTCCTTAACCACAACATCTCTTGTGGCAAAAACCGGCTCGGGATTGCCAAAACCGAAGGGTTGAAGCTTTTGGAGTTCTTTGTATAACTCCGGAGTTACATCGTCTAAAGGAATCTCTGCATCTATTTTGAGTGTGCGGGTGAGTTTATCCTCATCAAGCTCTTTCTCTATAAGCTTTTCAAGCCGTTCTTGCAGTACCGCCAGATTTTTCGTTTCCACAGTAAATCCTGCGGCCATCGGGTGACCACCCACGTCCACGAGGATATCGCTGCAGGAACGGATCGCCTCTACTATATTAAATCCGTTGATAGACCGTGCAGAGGCTTTACTGAAGATCTCTCCCTTGCTCACCACTATCGCCGGACGATAATACTCTTCGACGAGCTTGCCTGCCACAAGACCGATGACTCCCTGATTGTAGGATTCGTGAGAGATAAAGATAAGTTTAGATTCTGAAAAGGTCTCACCTTGCCAACGCAAGGTGAGACCTTTCAACGCATGGACAAGCGTTTCTTCTGTAAGTTTTTGGCGCTGCCGGTTAATCAACCCCAATTTCCCGGCAAGCAGTCTCGCTTTGACTTCCTGCTTCGTACAAATGAGCCGGAGTGCATCCATTGCGTGTTCGAGCCTGCCCATGGCGTTGAGACGTGGGGCGAGCGCATGAGAAACCGTATAGACATCCAGTGCCCCTTTAGTAAATCCTGCATCAGCAATAAGTGCTTCGAGCCCAACGCGTGTAGTGAGATTAATCGCAGCTAACCCATACTTAACAATTGACCGATTGGGTCCGGTAAGCGGCATCATATCGGCAATCGTGCCAATGGCGGCCAATTCTATAAAGGCGTCACCCTGCCAAGCAGGGTGACGCCTTTTGAGTACTCCGAGAACTTCCTTTGCCAAAAACCAAGAGACGCCGGCACCGGAGAGTTTCGTCGTATGGATAGTAGTGCAGTCAGGGAGTTTTTTGGGTTTGACGTGGTGATCGGTGATAATGACGTCTATCCCTTGGCTTCTTGCATATTTCACCTTTTCCCATGCTGTAATGCCATGATCAACGGTGATAATAAGAGATGGATCAAACTGCTCCCGCACCGCGTCAATCCCCTTAACAGACAACCCGTACCCCTCCTCCACGCGATGAGGGATATACGGCATAACGTTTGCACCCAAGCTATGGAGCGCCTCCCACATAATCGCGCCTGCCGTGATACCATCTGCATCGTAATCGGCATAAACCACGATGGATTCTTTGTCATGAATTGCTTTCTGGATACGCGTGATCGCCTTAACCAACGAGGCCTTGTCTATGCCAACGTCAGAAGCAGTAAGTTTGGAGGGGTCAGGAGGATTTAAAAATAATTCTATGTCCTTTTTTGTTTTGAGTCCCCTATTTTCAAGAAGAATTTTGATTATGTCATCACCTTTTGACTTGTTTACTATTTCCCATTTCTTCATTGTGCCTTATGATATCATAAGGCCATGATGACCCTCACGGAAAATGCCCAAAAGATTATTGATACCCTCAAAACGGCCGGATTTGAAGTGTACGCCGTGGGCGGGTCGGTACGCGACATGGCTTTGGGCAGACCCACGAAGGGTTGGGATTTCACAACCAACGCAAACCCCGAAGAAATCCTTAATCTTTTTTCTGACAGTTTTTATGATAATCAGTTCGGTACCGTTGGTATCAAAATAAAAGAAAAAGAGGAAGTTGTTGATATTTATGAAATCACGACATACAGAAGTGAAGAAGGCTATAGCGACCGCAGGCATCCGGACCACGTCACGTGGGGAAAAACCATCGAAGAAGACCTCTCGCGGCGGGACTTTACGATTAACGCAATTGCCTGGGACGGACGCACAATCATCGACCCATACGGCGGACAACATGATATTGAAGCAAAAATCATCCGGGCTGTCCGGGATCCCAAGGAGCGATTCGCAGAAGATGCGCTCCGTTTGATGCGTGCCGTGCGGCTGGCTAGTGAGCTCGGATTTATGATTGAGGACGCGACTCTTGAAGGCATCAAAAAAAACGCGAGCCTTATGACGACTGTTTCTGTGGAACGCATCCACGATGAACTCCTACGAATTCTCGCCGCGCCCTACGCCGCTGACGGAGTCATAATCCTCAAAAGTACCGGCCTCCTTACCCTCCTACTCCCTGAGCTTGACGACGCATTTAACACACCACAAAAAAGTCCCCAGCGGCACCACATCTATGACGTGGGCACACACTCGGTCATGTCACTCAAGTTCTGTCCGAGTAAAGATGCCGTAGTCCGCTTCGCGACCCTTCTCCATGACATCGGGAAGCCAAAAACATTTCTCAAGGATGGGCGCGGCGTCATCACATTTTATAACCATGAAGTCGTCAGCGCCTATTTGACTCGAGGCATCCTCAAACGATTACGATTCTCCAAAAAAGATACGGATAAAGTCCTCTCGCTCGTCCGCTGGCATCAGTTTAGCGTAGACGAGCGCCAAACGGACGCGGCTCTTCGCCGCTTTATCCGCAGGGTCGGAAAAGAAAACCTGAACGATATCCTGGATCTTCGGATAGGAGATCGTCTCGGCGGCGGTGCGCGGGAGACATCCTGGCGGCTGGAGCTTTATAAAAAACGACTCGTGGAAGTACAGAAACAACCCTTTACCGTCCACGATCTGGCGGTGGACGGCCACGACGTGATGAACAAATTGAATGTGAAACCGGGACCTATCATCGGGAAAATTCTGGATCAGCTGTTTGCCGAGGTCGAAGAAAGAACGCTGGTTAACGAACGGGAAGCGCTCTTAGCGCGACTTTCTCTTCTTCTCCCACCAATCCCACAAAAGAAGGATAGGCGTGGCCACGAAGGGCGATGAGTATGTACCGGAAATCGTACCGACCAAAAGCGCTACGACAAACCATTTGATGGTCTCCCCGCCCATAAGAATGAGAGAGAGTAACATAAAAACGATCGTAAAAGAATTCGTCAGTGACCTGCCCATCGTTTCGTTGAGTGCCCGGTCGGCGATTTGGTCAAATGCAGTCTTTTCATCTCTTCTCCTATACTCGCGTATTCGATCAAAAACGACGATGGTGTCGTGCACGGAAAAACTCATGGTCGTCAAAAATGCCGTGACAAAAAGCGTATCTACTTCAACCCCCAAAAATACCCCGAGAAGCGAATACACCCCGAGAACCACGAGGAGGTCATGGATGAGCGCAACAATTGCTGACGCACCAAATTTTACATTTCGGAATGCATAAGCGACGTAAAAAAATATACCGAAAATAGCGAGCACCGCAGCAACCACCGATTTCACCAAAAGCTCGCTCCCAAGGACCGGTCCGACGGTTTCGTTCCGGAGGATCGTCGCGGTACTCGCAACCTTTTCGCTCTCACCCGGCTTCATACGAAAAAGATAGGTGTTGTTGCTTGTCTTTACCGCTTGACTAAGAAGACTCTCCTCCACGGGTTTATCAAAGGATACTTCCAGGAGCGTCCCTCCGGTGAAATCAATAGACTGACGAAGCCCGAAACGCACAAGCGAATAGACACCCGGCACAAGCACCAAAGCGGAAATGAAGAAGTAAACCCAATAATATTTGGAAAAACGAATCATACCAGGTAGTGAAAATTCGACAAATTTACTTCGTAAATCTATAAATTCTCATATTAATAATCTTTTTTTTACACGCCAGGAGTCTTTCGATCCGCCCGAACGGCGGATTGGTCGAATTTCTACTACCTGGTCATACCTTTTCTTTATACAGCACTCTCACAAACGTCCGCGTGACCACAATGCCGGTAAATAATCCTACAATGACCCCTAAAAATAACGTGAGCGCAAATCCTCTCACCATACCGGAACTGGGCAAAAACTGCCAGTTTCCCGGATTATAAAGGATGATGGCAGTAAGAATAGTCGTAATGTTGGCGTCCCTGATACTGTCCCATGCTTTTCCGAATGCCTGCTCCATGGCAATACCCGCTGGCTTGCCGCGTCGGAGTTCCTCCTTATACCGTTCAAAAATAAGGATATTACTGTCTACTGCCATGCCGATTGAAAGGATAAATCCGGCAATGCCAGGAAGCGTGAGCGTGATCGGAATCAAACGAAACAGGGCAAAGGTTGCCAATCCATAGACAATAAGCGCTAAATCCGCGAGCAATCCAAGCCTACCGTATTGGGCAATCATAAAGATCGCTACAATGGCAAGCCCGATGAATCCCGCCCGCACACTTTTTGTGACAGACATAGCGCCAAGAGAGGCCCCAACGGTACGCTTCTCTACTACCTTAACCGGCACGGGAAGCGCACCGGCCGCAAGCTGAAGCGAGAGATTTTTGGCCTGCTCAACGGTAAAACCGCCGGTAATAACGGCTCTTCCGTCAGTTATAGCTGTATTAACACGCGGCCAGGTAAGCGGCTGATCGTCCAGGAATATCGCAAGCTGCTTATTGATAAGCCGTGCAGTAGCAGAAGCAAACTTAACGGTGCCACCCGCGGTGAACTCAAGGGCGACCTGCGGAGCACCGGTATCACTCCCGAAATCAAGCTTGGCACTTTTGAGATCCTTGCCGGTGATATGTACCGATGCAGTGTTTGACAGGGAGGGAAATATCAATGCAGCGCCGGTTGCGGCCGCCGGGTCTCGAAATTCACGAAACTCAAGGCTTGCCGTTTGACCAATGAGGGCAACGGCAGACTCCACATCCGTCACCCCCGGAAGTTCGACAATGATCCGATAGGTATCGCCGGATTTAGCGGTCTGAACGACCGGCTCTGCAACGCCGAAAAAGTTAACCCGCCGGTCTATGACCTGCCGCGAAGACTCAAGCGCGTCGTTCCTCTCTGCCGGTGGGATTTGGGTCATATCTGTATTGAGGACAATATGCGTGCCTCCCTTGAGATCGAGTCCCAGATGTGTTTTGAACTGTTTCTTTATATGAATATTTAATGCGTTAACGTTTATCTCCGGAGGATTGATGGTGACATCTATCTTTTTTCCGAAGAGGACCCTCTGAATACGAAAATTTTCCGGCAGGTCAATGGCAGCCAGGCCAATCGTCAGAAGAATGATGAGAAGAAATACTCGTCTGGGATTTTTGAACATAAAAACAATTGTATCACGCGGTGGTTATAGTCCGTCAACAAGTTCTTCCTCGTCCCCAAGCAACATGGTGCGGGATCCGGTAAGAATAGAGAGCACAAAAGGATCACGACGGCGCTTCCGGAAGAGAAACTCCTCTTCCGTCATGACGGTATAGTTAAGTTCTCTTTCCCGTCTGGCTTCTTCTAATTTAACAATCTGACCAAGTTCAGGGAGAACAACTGTGCCAACTATAAGTAGATCCACATCGTGCAAACCCCGCTTGGGCAATGCGCGGAGGAACCTTCCGGAGAGCATAGCGTACTTAATCTTGCCAAGTTTTGCCTTTTGCTTGACTATGTCCCACCCAAGACCTGTGGTTTTTCCGATAAGTTCTATGAGTTCATAGTACAGTGGATAATCTTTTCGGAATGAATAAAACAATCGGTTGGCCCGCTGTTCCTTAGAAACCATCGCAGCCTTCTCCATGTGTGCAAGTTCGCGCCGTACCGCATTTATCTCCTCACTCACCTTACGTACGATATCCCGGACAAAAAACATGTGACCCGGACTACCAAGAAAAAGTGAAAGTATTTTTACCCGAACCCGAGAAATAATGATGTCTTCCAGTATCATAACCACTCCCTTCGGGGCAGAAGAAGAAATAATCCAACCAATTTATTTTTTTATTAGTGTTCCGATGGGCAATAACTCTATCCAAATTTGGCCACGGTTGAGCGAAAGCTCTTTGCCTGCGGCATCATAAAACTTAGTCCGGGCAGTCCGTGTAGCTTTTTTCCAAGTAATAGGACTTTCGCGGCCATCCTGCCACAGAAAACCCGTTCCAGATCCTATATTTTCGTAAAGAAGATGGGCGTGATCATCAACAGGCCCGGTCTCTTTTGCAAGTTGGACAATAACGACTTTTGCGCGCAGCTGCTCTTTATTCTCAAGGTCGGTATGTGCTACTCCCCCATTAAACCGAATATAGGTATTCGTAGCCGGATCCCAGTCCCAACGGACCCCATACTCACGCTCATAGCCTTTCCAGGCGACAAAACTGCCCGAAAACGACGAACCGCGCTGGGACTGGGGAGAATCGTCTTTGTACTTCCACTGCTCAAAAGATTTGTCCCATGCGATTCCCTTGGTGTCAACATTCGTCCACCCGCGTTCGGATGCAAGTTTGTAAAGCTTATCGGTAAAACATACCATCGTATGTTCTGTCGCCACTGCGTGATCGAGCCGGTCATAATTACGGTAACACGTGGGGAAAGAAATGCCAAACTGGTCCATGTCTTTTACTTTCCAGTTTTCTATCTGACAGAGCGCCTTGGCACGATCATCGACCGTGTCGTCGTTACAATTGCCGGCGCCGCCCACGTGATTATAGAGTGCGTCGTATTCCAATACCCATGGTAAAAAGTATATCCGTGCACTTCGGACAGGAGCAACGGTCACGTTTCCCGCGGCACCACAGTAAAAAACCCCCATAAATCGGGTAATCCCGCCTTCTGCAACTGCCTCGTAGACAATATCCGCTGAGGATAATCCAGACTGTGGACGGCTCTCTGCATGATTTTCAATCATGACGGCCAACGGTCGACGCTTCTCCCATAGTTCCCGTTCCTGCTTCGTAAAGTACGCCCCGTTCAACGGACATATTTCTGTTTTCGGAAGAGACGGATCAACGACAAAATGTCCCTGTGGCCCATTGCCCGTAACCGGCGACTGCACGAGTGACGGACCAGGCGTCCGCACCATAGCAAAAACACCGAACGAAAGGCCAGTCGCGATGAGATATATCGCAAGCCCCACAATGCTCATCATGAAAAATTGTTGTTTCATTTATCTCCTATCGCCTGCTTAATCGCAGATAATTCCTCTTTGGATAATTCCATATCTTTCCCTTGCCCTTTCACAACCGCTTTGACATACCAACGATTCCCCATGCGCGCGTAAAGAGATGTCATAACGATGCCACTCTTATGGCCATCCAATATTGCTATCGTAAAGCTCTGCGCGCCGCCGGTATCGGAAAATGGATTAAACCGTACAATGCCCACGCGCTTTACATGATGCATCCCTTCTGTGTGAATCTCTTCTATCGCAAGCTCAATGAGCCGAACCCGTTTCTCAAGCGATTTCACTTCCCCCAGAAGTCCTGTAAGGATACTCGTGAGCGTTGCATCGGCCACCCCCTTGGTTAATCGATCGTAATGTGTTCGAATCTTCCAAATGGAAAATACTACCACACCGAGTACACAATACAAAATGACAACGAGCGTGATTATAAATCCGTCACTAAACACCATTGGTATTGATCATAGTACGATCCGCTCTCAGCACTTGTCAATCCATAGATTATTGACAAAACCATTCCCTACGTGCTACGCTCGTGGGCACTCGAGGCTAACTAGCTTCAACTCACATGCCAAAGAAGACCAAACGGAAAAAAATAATCGCTCAATACCATCGCAAGCTCTCGGGTTTACGTTTACCCTTTGCACCAAATCAGGACGATTCTCCAATAAATTTACACCCTCAAAAAATAGAAAAATCGTATACCTATGCGTATCGCAATACGGCACAACCATCAGGGTCGTTCGTAGAATCGAACCAACCGTACGATACCTCGATACGGCGTGATCTTATCAAAACATTAGTTCTCGCAGTTGTAGCAATCAGCGGGGAGATAGGACTATCTTTGATAATAAAATAATTGAAAATTATAGAGCTAAACCCTCCTACGCGTAAAGCTACGGAGGGAGAGGGGAGGTGAAATAAACTATGGCAAGCATGTACTGTGTAAAATGTCGCGCAAAGAGAGAAGATCCGAGCGCAGTAAAAGTGACGATGAAAAACGGCAAACCGGCAATGAAAGGGAAATGTCCAGTTTGTAGCACCGGAATGTACAGGATCGGTGGCTAACTGCAAAAGACAAAACGTTTTTTACTCGCGAAAGAAAACCCTATCAATCTTTGATCTTGGGGTTTTCTTTCTGTTTTCTAAGGGGTTTCCACCTATCCAAATTTTGTCATCAACTTGACATACGATAGTTACTCTGCTACACTTTGCTCATATGCAACCATTTACCTTTCCAACCACTGTTTCCGCCCGCGAAATTCAACGTGGCTATAAAAAAGTCTTTGACACCGTCAAAAAAACCAAAAAGCCCATCGTCGTCATGGCAAACAATACCCCACAAGCCGCAATTATCAGCATGGATATTCTGGAAGAATACAACCGCATAAAAGAAGATCAAGAATTGTTTGCTCTCATCGACGAAATTCGCGCACGAAATACCGAAAAAACTATTGAGGAAGTTGAGAAAGATGCTACCGAAGCCGTAGAAGAAGTACGAAAAAAGATATATGAAAAGGCCTTCGGCAGTCCTTGACACAAATGTCGTTGTTAGCGGCCTTATCGTCCCCAAAAGCAAACCCGGCCACCTCATCAGTGCATGGAAACGAAATTTGTTTCAGCTTGTCACCTCTGCTTTTCTCTTGCATGAACTAGAATTTGTTTTAAAACGACCGATTTTTCTCAATAAATACTCACTTAAAACAACCTCTATTGACGCTTTTGTCGCTCGAATGGCCCGCCGCTCTCTTCTTGTAGAGAACGTTCAATCCCATGACGTACCTCTACGCGACCCAAAAGACATCATCGTTCTTGCTACCGCGCTTGACGGAAAATCTGATTTCCTGGTATCGGGAGACAAAGACCTGTTAGCGCTGAAACAGGAACAATTTCCACACCAACTGCAGATCCTCACTGTGAATGAATTCCTCAAACAACTTGAAGGAGCAGTACGCTCTGATCTCAATTAAGAATTACTTAGTATAGCCCCGCTGCAGGGCGCACAAGAGCCAGGTTTATGGTATAATTGTTTCGCACATTGGCATCCGGACGCTCGGGGGGTACCGTATGGCACCCCCAGGAAAGTCCAGACAGCAGAATGCAGGGGACTGTGCGTAAGCACTGATTCCGACGTAACGTCGGGACTGGTGATCCCCCAGATGAAAATCGAGGGAAACGATTCCTGAACTGACAGGATGAGAGAGCCACAGAGACGATCATCAACCTGTAGCCTGACGGCTATGGTCGATGGGTGAAACGCTGGCAATCCCACCCGCTGCAACCGGCGATTTCCCCGCCATAAATACGCATTCAAAATATCCCACAAGGGAGGCGGGGAGAAGTTTACGGGCCTAGAGAAATGAGCGACTAAAAACAGAATCTGGCTTATGAGATGCCAGTGTGCACAAAAAAGATCCTCTCAATGAGGATCTTTTTTGTAATCCTATAATGGTATATGTATAAATCATTATGTTACTCGAAACTACTAATCTATCTAAATCTATCGGGCCAAAGGATCTTTTTAAGGATTTGACATTTACGATCGATACGAGGGAAAAAATTGCTCTGATCGGACGCAATGGCCAAGGAAAAACGACCCTGCTTAAAATTTTAGCGGGTGAAGATACCGATTTTGACGGGACGGTCATAACTCGAAAAAATCTCCGGGTAACACTCACTAAACAGGAACATATCGAGGATACTCAACAATCTGCGCTGACATACATACTAAAAAGTGTCCCTGATTATTATTCACTCGAAAAAATACTTCATGATTTTGAAAGGGGGCTTCTCACGGATATCCCTCGGTATTCGGAAGCACTGGAACGATTTGCTCAAAATGGCTATTTCTACAAAAAAGACTTAATCCTTGGGACACTTTCGGGCTTTCAAATTTCCAATGAACAATCGCAACTTCCGCTCTCCAAACTCTCGGGTGGAGAAAAACGATATGTAGAGCTGACCCGACTCATGTATTCACAGTCTGATCTTTTTTTAATTGATGAACCGACTAACCATATGGATTATTTAGGGAAAGAGCAATTTATTTCCTGGATGAAGGAAATCCGAGAAAGCGTTGTTATTGTAACACACGACCGGGATGTATTAAAACATGTGACAAAAATAATCGAATTAAAAGACAAAAAACTTTCTGTTTATGATGGAAACTATGACCAGTATATCGCGCAAAACGCAACACAAACGACAAACTCCGTCAAACTGTACTCTGACCAATTAAATCGGCTGAAAGAAGCGCGTAAGCGCGTAGAATGGGGCCTCCAGATGCGGGCAAAAAGCAAAGCATGGAAGATACGGTATGAACATTGGCTACGAGACTATGAAAAAATTAAAGCTGAAACAGTCAAGCCGTCCTTCTGGATTGATCAAAATTCTGTTGAATCCCTCGATAAAAGAGTGTTGGATTCCTATCATAAATTTAAAGAAAAAAATATTTCGATCGCAATCCACACCACCAAGGAACGGGTGAGCGATCTCATCTCGGTGAAGAAACTTTCCTTAGGCTATAGTACGCCTCTATTTTCCGGCATAACCTTTTCTCTGAAAAATGACGATCGAATGTTGATAAAAGGGAGAAATGGCGCCGGAAAAACCACCATCGTTCGAACGATCCTTTCCCTCACAAAACAGAAAGTTCCGAGCGCCAAACAAATGACCGGCGAAATAAAACTGGGTACGCGCTTGCGCATAGGAGAGTATGAACAAGAAATTAGTGAAAAATATCTTTTGATGTCCCTAGAAGAAGCCATTGTCTTGTACTATTCAGAAATGGGAATCCCCATGGAAGACAGGCAGGTCAAAAGTTTACTTGCGCAGTATTTATTTGATCCGATTATAGACGGGCGACAAAAAATTATAAATCTTTCAGGTGGACAAAAGGCCCGTTTTCAACTCATAAAAATGTTCGCCGCAAAACCAAATCTCCTTATCTTAGACGAACCTACAAATCATCTGGATTTACCCTCGATCGAAGAACTTGAAAAGGCGCTTAGCGCCTTTGGCGGAGGAATCCTTTATATCTCTCATGACACATACTTTATTAATCAAATGGGAGGGGAAGTTATAGAGATATAAAGGATATATTCTATTTCTTCTGCGGGGAAAAAAGAAACGCATGAAGGACAACCTGCAACACTAAAACAATCGGTACTGCCAAAATCGCTCCCACAACACCAGCAAGTCTTCCTCCAACCATAAGTGCAAAGATGGTCACTATGGGAGAAAGCCCCACGCTCTTTCGAAATATCAGCGGAACAAAAATATTATTTTCCACCTGCTGAACAATAAAATAGAGTGCCACAACGGAAAGGGCGAGAAACGGCGACAAGGTAAGGGCTACCAATACCGCCGGTATTGCCGAGGCAATGGGACCGATCATCGGTATAATCTCTAAAACCCCCGCGATGATGGCAAGCGGCAGGGCAAAGTCTACATGGAGAAGGACGAGTCCGAGGTAAACGGACACGCCGACCAGCCCCATGAGAAAAAGCTCACCGTTGACCCAGGCGCCCAGACGCACCTCGACGTCTTTGACGGTCATAATAATGCGCTCTGCGGCGTCTTCACCCATGGTATTGGTAAGTAAACTTTCAAGTTTATTGCGATCGAGCAGGAAATAAAAGGTAAAGACCAATACCGTCAGAGTAGTCAGGAGATTAGAAAATATACCCAAGGTAAGTTTAAGAATGTTTTCACTTATCGGTGCAATTTGCTGCGAAAGGCTGCGCGCGTCGATATTCCAGTAAGGAAGCACTTTCTCCAAGAATGTCGGGAGCTCCTGTACAAACTTGGTGGATTGGATAACGAGCGAGGGTATGGTTCCGGCAAACGACACTCCGAAAAAGCCAAAAACTATCGCATATATCAAAAGTATCGCCAATACCCTCGGAATCCGTGCCCATACCAGCCAATCTACCAAGGGACGAAGCGCTGTCATGAGAATGAAGGCAATAAAAATGAGAAACAGAATATCTTTAATCTGAAATAGCACCCACAGAGCAAGAAGAAAAATGACGGTAAAAATAATAGTCCTATGGGAAATTTCAATCTTGGAAGTCATATCTTAAGTATACCACGCTTTAACAACGTCAATAACCTGCTCCGTCAAATTCCGCTCCAACGCATCAAACCAACGGATTCTCTTTTCTTTCCGAAACCATGTCATCTGACGTTTGGCGTACTGATATTCCGCTTGAGCCCACTCCTTGAGCGCTTCTTCTTTCGTGCTTTCGCCATGCACAAATGAGAGGAGCGGGTCCACTCCCAGTATTGGGGGCAAGCCTTCACGAACTTCGGTTGCGGCTTTATCAAAACGCCCGGACACACGCTGGGCAATCCGCTCTTTGAGAACCGGTAAAAAAGTTGTAAGGCCAACCCAAAGTGCGTCGTAACTTGGCCTGATAGACGGAACATGTGATTCTGACATGGCTACTTCAATTGCCCGAATGAGCCGTCGCGGGTTTTTCCGATCCGATTCATTCATTGTCCCCCACCGAGCTTGATCAACGCGTTGTAGCTGCCGCCCAAGCGCTTCCGGAGATTTAGCATTGAGTGTCTTTCGAAGAATCGGATTTGGGGGTATCGCAATTGTATCAATTGCAGTCGTGAGCGCGCGCAGATAAAAACCTGTCCCGCCAACAATGATCGGCAATCGCTCCCGCTTGTGTACATCACCTATTGCGTGATGCGCGATCCTTACAAAGTGAGAAACAGAGAACACTTCATCCGTGGCCGCGACATCATATAACCAAATCGATACTTCATTCGAACGATCCTTCCCGGTAAGCGCATCGAGTCCTTTGTAGACCTGCCGGGAATCGGCGTTTACGAGCTCACCATTGAATTTTTTCGCTAAGGTCAAGGCAAGCTTGGTCTTCCCCGTCCCCGTCGGACCGCAAATGATGAGTAATTTATTCATCGTGTAATGTCATTGCGAGCACTTCGATGTCATTGCGAGCGCAAGCGAAGCAATCTCTTTTGTGGGATTGCCACGTCGTCCCGCCCGGCGGGACTCCTCGCAATGACAAAATCATTGATATGTACCTGCTTTAAGATTTGTCTTATTTATCAGATCTTCTAAAATTTGCCATCGGCGTTTTTTTTCTCCGTGTGGTACATCATCAATATACGCTTTGTGGGCGGCCGTCATGGGCCGGTCAGAATACATCGCCACATATGCTTTGGTAAACCCCACTTCTATTGCAAGGTCGACAGTGCTTTGGAATTGATCATCGCTCTCCCCACAAAAACCGACAATGATATCCGTTGACAGAGTAACTCTGGGTATATTCTCTCTCAGTTTTTTCACCAAGCTCAGATATTCTTCACGAGTGTACCACCGGTTCATCCGACGCAGCACTTCGTTATCTCCAGACTGAACCGGTAAATGGATGTGGCGGGAAATCTTGGGGTTTGCTCTGATAACCCCGATGAGTTCATCAGAAAAATCCCACGGGTTACTCGAGATAAAGTCAAGGGATTCAATCCCCGCAATCTTGCAGATTTCCTCAAGCAGATTCGGAAACAGTGTGGGAATCCGAAGTCGTCCAAGGTGCGAAACGTATGTAACCCTCTTTGTCATCCCCGACCTGATCGGGGATCCAGTCTTTTTTCTCCACTGGATTCCCGCTTTCGCGGGAATGACACCGCCGAGCAATAAATCCGCTCCATAGGAATTGACGTTTTGACCGACGAGCGTCACGTGGGCAATACCCTGCCGGGTTACCTCATGACATTCCATAAGAATATCTTCAAATGGCCGGCTAACCTCCCTCCCGCGCGTAAAAGGGACGACACAAAACGTACAAAAATTATTACACCCGTTCGTAATCGGAACCAATGCGTGATTTTTGTCCGTACGGATGGGCGCGTGGTCAAAACCGACTTCTTCAATGGGCAAAAATTCGTCAACTCCGGGCATTTTCTTTTTGAGACCCCCAAGCATCTTACCGGTTTTTTCCCGCGTCGCCATCCCTACCATGCAACCCGTAACGACAATTTTGATGCTCCTCCCTTTTTGTTTCTCCAGAGTGAGGTTGTGGACGAGCCCGTAGACACGATTTTCCGCTTTCTCCCGAATCATACAGGTATTGATAATCACGTCGTCGGCAAGACGCATTGAGCGCGCCTTTTTATATCCCCTTGCCGCATAGATACTCGCGATCCGCTCGCTATCCGCCTCATTTGCAGCGCATCCGAACGTGACTATCCAGTATTTCATGATAAAATAAATTTTTCTATAACTGTTGCAACCCCGTCTTCGTCGACTGTAGGCGCGATGAAATCAGCGATTGCTTTAAGCTCCGGGGCAGCATTACCCATGGCGATTTTCAGGCCACAGGCGGAAAGGAGTGGATAATCGTTGTACCCGTCGCCCACCCCGATCATTTCTTCTGTTTTTACCCCAAGAAGCTCTGCGACCCGCACAACACTATGGAGTTTCGTCGCCGTTATATGACTCATGCTGATACTTATCTCTCCTTTGGTCCAAGATAATATTTTATGAACGGCAATATTAGGAATCTTTGTCAGATCTTCTATGATTCTCTCTGCAATCTCCGGAGCGACGGACGGGATATAAAGAGAACAAACTTTCGTTTTCTTCCATCCTTCTCCCGCTATCCTTTCACTCCGTCCGTTATTCATCACCAGCTTCACACCAAATCGTTTGGCAATCCGCATAATTTTAGGAATACAGATACTATCGATATAAATCGTCTGTAAAAATTTCTTTTTAACAGGGTCATAGATTTGGGTAGAATCGTTGACGGAACAAAGTCCACGGATATCCAAATGGTCTATGATGTGTCTGGCGATAAATAGAGGCCGGCTGGTAGCGATACAGACAAAAACGTGTTTCTTCGCCTTATGTATAGCCTCGGTCACGTGCGGAGAAGGCATGCCGTCACGCTTATTGGGAATCGTGGTACCGTCGAGGTCGAGAAATAACGCTTTATACTTCATTCGTGTCTATTTTTTCCCGACGATGACTTGAGCGTCGAAGGCTATATCCTCCGGCAATGTGGCAGCAGCAGTACCGATGGTATATTCATCTGCAAGATCTGCTTTGAGAAACTCAAGATACGCATCTTTTCCCGACTTAACGAGGATTTCCGTCTTTGCATACGTGTACTCGGGAGTGTTGCCGACGTCAGCGACGCTGTAGCCTTTTTCCTCCAAAAACGTTTTGGCCTTGCCGGCAGAGCCGGGGGTACCACCACCGTTAAGGACCTGTACTTTGATATCACTTCGCTGTGGCGCTGCCGGAGTAGGCGTCGGCGTCCCTTGCGGAGCAAGGTCCTGCTTCGCAGGAGGCGTGGGTTTGACAAAAAGCGTCGGGAGCTTCGGTAGTCCGCTGACCACGACGAGAAGCATTCCACCGGTCAATAGAGCAACCGCGATAATGATAATCGCCCAGAGAAATACCGGAGCAGCGCTCGTCCGCTTACGCTCGGTAATATCGGGAAATACATTCGCTGAAGATTCTTTGGCAAAGATTTCCGAAAGTATTTCGTTCTCCTCTTCTTTTTTCTCTTCCACCGGATCCGTTTCCACGGTTGGGGGGGTCTCGGAAAGGGCTTCTTTTTTTTCTTCCTGAATCTCCTCAACTACTTCTTCGATTTTCTCTGCACTTTCTTTTATGGTTTCAAGCGCCTCCTCCGATACATCCACACCTTCATTGACGGGCAGATCTTCTACAACCTCTGTAACAAATTGTGTCTTTGCGGGTTTGTCCTCAGGGGCGGATTCTTCTTTCTTGTGAACTGCTTTCCGTTTAATTGGCATGGTACGTATAGTATACAGAAATCAACAAAACTCGCAAGTCCCAAGGGCTAGCTCGAGGCCGAGGAGTATTGGGAGAGGGCAAAGCGCCATGCTTTAAGACAGAGGACAATAAACAATAAGCCCAGGACAAAGGAAAAAAGTATCATCCACGGAGATAATAGTCCCATAAAGGCTTTCGCTGGAAACGTCATCATGAGACCAACAGGCAGGACAAATGTTAATACGCTACGGAGTGGTTCGTGATAAAGATCTGTCGGTATTCTACCCATGTTGATAACGTCTCTAAAAATCATAATTGCGTGATCCACTTCTGTCGCGAGAATCCCCAATGCTAACACGAGGATATGAAATCCCGTAGAAATGATTAACCCGTTTACCAAAAGTAGTACATAAAATACGATATTGATGCCACTCACGTATCCCAATCTCCCTGCCATATAGATGACCGCAGAGATATAAAAAGGGAGCATGCCCAGATCTAAAGGGTCTGCCCCACCGACGAGCACCCGAAGCAGTGGACTCATGGGCTTGACGAGAGCAAAATCAAAATCTCCGCTCACGATAAGCGGACGGAAACGGTAGACCTCGCGAAATAAAAGTTGCGTGACCGTATCGATGAGGTTAAAGGATAAATAAAAAAATATCATTTGACTACCCGTATAGCCGGCCAGAGACTCCGTTCGGGTAAAAACGGTAAGGAGGAAGACAAGAAAAAATAAAAACCGGAGGAATTTGCCCGCAAAAAAAACAACCGCGTTAAATCGGCTAAGAAGGGAAATCATGAAAGAACTCATCGTGAGCTTCCACCAAATGCGGACGTACCGCTTGACCGAATTCATAGTTATTTCCCCTCTGCCGTATATGCGCGTAACCCTTGCGTCCAGACAATGCGCGCAAAACCCCACAATCCTACTGTCCATAACAGCCCCACGAAAAATCCCTGTATGATGGCTAGAGAAGATAATTGCCCAAGATAGACCTTAAGCGGAAAGTAGATAAAGTAAAAAAACGGTAGGCTTTGGCTGACAAAATAGAGAGGTGCCGAAAGAATATCCAGAGGAAAAAGCGCGCCGGTAAAAAACTCAGCAAAGACAAATGAGAGAAACCGCGGTGCCCAGACATCCGGTGTCCAAAAACCCATATAGGAAAGAAGCAAACTGAAATAGAAAAAAAGTATCATTCCCATGATAAGGGCCGCGAATGCAAGGAGAATCATCACTATGTTTGTCTGAATCATAAGGGACGGCCGAAGCAAAAGATACAATACGATGATTTCAAATACGGCAAAAAAACGTTTAAGAGCTTATCGGCGATATCACGACACGCACAAAACCCAAGAAACCGCATGGGGCGGAGAAGATAATTGGATAAACTCCCGCTCCTGATATATTCCGCCACCTCCTGCGTGCGCGTCCCCATGACGAAAGGCCGGACAAACGAACTGAAGAGAACATAGGTCAGCATCGCGCCCTGGGTGTACCCGAAGAGCTCATTGTGTTCGGAAAAAATCGCCCACCACATAAAATAAACAACTAAAAGTTGCACAACCAAACGCACGCGCCAAAGAACAAAACTCAAACGGTACGTGGCGTATTCTTCTACCGTTCCTTTGATGATCTGAAGATAGGCCTTCATCGCATATCGCACTATATCGCTCACAGAACGAAAAGCCAATATGAGAATCCGAAACCTACCTTGACTATCGGCTTTGAGATGTTGATAATAAAGTCATGAGAGCATCGTGGTTCGAATCCCGTAGATACGTCTACGCTGAATTTTTAACCCAATTGGCTGTTGCGTGGTTTGCTGGAGGCATAATAGCACCCATTGTCGCACCACAAACGGCAATCGCCGGGGGATTGTTGCTGACATTCTTAAGTTTGGGAGCAAGTTTTCTATCTTTACGATTGGCTGTATTATGCCAGAAGGAGCGTTTATGAATACAATACAAAATCCTGTTTTGTTTGCTTACACACTTGGATTTCTTTTTACATGTATCTTTATTCTCTATATCTATCTTGATACCCGTGTCGAGGAAAAGTAACAAATCTATGACACTAGAAACGATCGTGTACGTGCTCGCTGCCATCTTCGGCGTCATCGCCGTCTATATCGTATTCTTCAAAATGAACCGATGAGATAACGCAGTCTTCAACTGCTCGCGCTTGTATAATGCCGGAGAGCATAACGCCAAAAAAACTTGGAAAAGAAAAAAAGACATACGCTAACGACCAAAATTATGGATGCATCGGCGAATGATGCACGTCCAAATAATACTTTAGTAGGCAACGTTATGGTCAACACAAACGGTAACAAAAAAATGGAAATATATTGACCTAAATTTTCATACATTTCCTTAGGATACTTTGCGGTATCCATAACACGGAAAAGTAAATCAGTGAGATTTGTGAGATGAGATTGCCACAGTAAAATAGTCATAAAAATATACCAAACAGAATAAAAAAGAAGTAAACCAAAAAGAGATAAAACAATAAAATAAATCCATTGTAAAAACGTAACTTCTATATTATTAGACGAAAGTAGATAGAAAATAAACAAAACTGCCGCTATAACACGGGGAAATGTGGGAAAATTTATATACCTGACGCTTAACAAGAACTGTGAATTCACAGGCTTCAACAATACGCCATCTAACTGACCTAAATGAATAATACGTGGCATGTGCCAAAAATTGGCAGTAAAAAAAATATGAAACAGTCCTGCTATGACGCTATATACCCCTGTAAGTATCAATAGCTCCACTTGTGTCCAACCAAATATCAACGTAACGTTTGATATCAAAAGCAACATAGAAACGACAGAAAAAACCGCCCATCCCAAACTTACAACTGCAGTACCCCAAAAATTTCCTCTGTAGATAATAAAATTTGAAAAATTTATTCGTACTAGAGCTAACCAAAGTTTTAACAATTTTTTCATATTCCAACTGCGGTAAATTTTCTAATACCTTTGCGCCAGAGAGTCCGGTACATTCCATAAAAAAGAACCAACCAGATCACCTGAACAGGAAAAATCCTGGAATAATCTGAGGATGATAAATTCCCCATAAATGCCATAACAGGAAAATAGATCATATAAGGAAATGGGGTAAGATAAATAATCCGCTGTACGGGTTCTGATAGCGCATAAATGGGCATAATAAATCCTGCGCATATGACAACTATCATCTCTGATAATTGCTGAAATCCCGATATATCTATCGTCCAAAACGCGGTAAGCAAAATGATCATTTTAAACATAAACATCACACAATATCCAAAAAAAGCAATTACTATAGCCAATAAAATCTCATGAGGTAACCCTACAATCCGAATTGGTACCGCAAAAACAAATGCAATAAAACTAAGCACGATAAACCCCATCGACCCCTGTATCATTCTCCATGGAAGCTCACTAAAAAACTTTAATTGAAGGTACGAAAAGGGTTTCATGAGATACATGGATAATTGACCTTCAAGGATATCTGGACGTGCATCCTCTTCAACATGAACAAAAAAACCACCTGCAATAATATAGAACAAATAATATGTGATGATACCAGTCGTATTTATCCCACGACCTGACCAGAAGAGTAAGTAGATGAGAGGATGAAGTAAAGAAACAAGGAACCACACAAAAATTCTACTGCGGTATTGATAAACATGTTCAAAAAATAATAGAAAAATGCGGAAGTAGCGCATACTACTTTTTCTGGGTGAACACATCCCGGATGATGTCTTCGATGTCCGGCTCTTCGATGTTGAGGTCATCAACCGGGAATTTCTCGAGAAGCTGGGCGGCCGCCACGTTGCTCGCACCTCTGGCCACCCGAATGACGGCTTTGGGATAATTGTACTCAACGAGTTCCCCTACCGTTTTGAGTTTATCCGGCGCCACGTACTCATCCAAAATGACGGAAAGCACCTTGTGCTTGGCAAATTTCTTGACCAGGGCTTCGAGTTTCCCGTCGTAGATGATTTTCCCGTGATCAATGATGATCACGCGGCTTGCTAACTGACGGACATCTTCCATGTAGTGAGAAGTGAGAAGAATCGTCGACTCTTTCAACTCATTGTACGCCCGTATAAAATCACGCATCTTCTTCTGCATAACCACGTCCAAGCCGATCGTGGGTTCATCAAGAAATAGTACCTTGGGAGAATGAATAAGCGCCGCGATAAGCTCCATCTTCATGCGCTCACCCAAAGAAAGCTTCCGGACCTGTATCTTGAGAAGCGCTCCCACATCCAGAAGTTCGACCAGGGTCTGGAGCGTCTTTTTGTACTCGTCGTCTCCAATCTCGTAGATTTCTTTATTGAGAAGAAACGTTTCCTGTGCCGGCAGATCCCACCAGAGCTGATTTTTTTGCCCCATGACGAGGGCAATTTGTTTCAGATAGGCATTTTTCCTGTCAAACGGCGTAAAGCCTAATACAGAAACCAAACCGCTTGTGGGATACAACAAGCCGGACAAACACTTGAGTGTCGTCGTCTTGCCTGCCCCGTTGGGCCCGATAAATCCGACCAGTTCACCCTCCCCTATCTCAAAAGAAATATCGTCAACCGCCTTGACCGTCTGGTACTTACGGTGAACCAGTGAGCGCAACGATCCCATGAATCCGGGTTCTTTCTGATGAACTTTGTAATATTTTTTAAGATGCTGAATGGAAATAATCATGACTAGCTTGTCATTGCGAGCCAAAGGCGAAGCAATCTCTCAAGAATATTTCTGATGAGATTGCCGCGTCGCCAAACGCTCCTCGCAATGACAATGTGCGTAATTATCAGTATACCAAAAGAGACAACTCCCATGTATGAGGGAGCGTCTCTTTGTCTCTACGGTCAACCACGCTTACCGAACAACTTTCTTCAAAGCTTTACCAGCGGTAAACCCGGGGGTTTTCCGAGCCGGAATGTTTATCGCGGCACCCGTCTGCGGATTTCGGCCGGTTCTGGATTTCCTTGACCGAACCATAAATGTTCCAAATCCTGTCACAACGACTTTTTCTCCCTTTTTCAGAGAGTCAGTAACTGCGCCAAATACCGCTACTACTGATTCGCGTGCTGCTTTTGCCGTGAGATTTGCTTTTCTTGCAACAACCTCAATGAGATCTGCTTTTGTCATTTTATTTTTCACCTCCTATCGGGCAGAAGGATAGAACAAGAAGAAATTTTCTTTATCCCTTTGTAACGGGATCTATGAGGCAATGTAGATAATATAGAGCGTAATGTCAATATATCAACTTTATTTTGCTATCTCGGTCACGCGTAATTCCCGGATAACTGAAATTTTTATTTGCCCCGGAAACGTCAATTTTTTCTCTATTTCGTCTTTTATCTCGCTTGCTATTATCGTCGCTGTTGCATCGTCGACAGACCCCGGATCAACCATCACCCGTAATTCTCGGCCCGCAGAAAAAGCAAATGATTCCTTAACGCCTTTTTTGGATTTGGCTATCGCTTCCAATTCCTTGAGGCGCTTCACGTACCCTTCGATGTCCTCATGACGCGCACCCGGACGGCTTCCGGATATTGCATCGGCTATATAGACAAGCATGGATTCGAGCGAAGTAAACGGTGTGTCTTCATGATGTTGAGCGACGCAATCGATGACCTTGGAGGGCATCCCGTACTTTTTAAGAAACGAAACCCCCAAATCCACATGACTTCCTTCCTCTCCGGTAATGACTTTACCGATGTCGTGAAGTAAACATCCAAGACGGACAATATTTACGTCCGCCCCAATCTCATGGGCCAGAGAGATACCAATCTTGGTCTCCTCGAGAGTATGGGCAATCATATTTTGGCCGTAGGATGTACGATACTTAAATCGCCCGAGCATCGCGATAATCGGAGCCGGAAGATTGTAGACGCCAACCGCGTGGGCGAGCTTCTGACCTTCTTCAAACATAATCCGCTCAACTTCTTTTCGCACTTGCACGACAATTTCTTCAATCCTCCCTGGTTGGACGCGGCCATCACGCATGAGCCGCTCGAGAGACACCCGGGCTACCTCACGGCGTACTGCGTCAAACGAAGAAAGACGGATAATGCCTTCTTCGTCCAAGTCCACATCTACTCCGGTCGCCGTTTCAAACGCGCGGATATTTCTGCCTTCTTTACCGATAATCCTGCCTTTTATATCTTCATCGGTTATCTTCACAACCGAAACCGTAAACTCGGATACGTAATCGGTCGCCCCGTGGCGCATGGCATCGACAAGAATTTCCCGGGCTTTCCCCTCTGCTTCTTCCTGCGCGCTCGCTTGGGACTGCCTTATCTCACGGGCTACTTCTTCCCGAAGCTTGGATTTCATATCCTCAAGGATCACAACTCTTGCTTCATCGCGCGTCATATGGCTAGCTTTTTCTAATTTCAGAACCTGCTCTTCCCGAGCTTTCTCTGCTTCCGCAAGCTTCCCCCGGACATCTTCTTCTATTCCCGTAAGGCGTTTCTCCCGCTCGTCAAGAGATTGTTCTCTGCGATCAACGGATTCGTTTTTCCGGCGTGTTTCTTCTTCTGACGCCCGAAGAATCCGGAGAGCCTCGTCTTTGGCCTCAAGAACAATTTCACGAGCTTGAGTTTGGGCCATGTTGAGCGCTTGCTCCACATCCTGACGTGATTGCGTTGGTATAGGGGAAGTTTGCGGTAGCTCTGGCTGTTTTATGGTTTTTTCCTGCGGTTTGACCGCGGGACGCGCGGTCTTGGCCTTTGATCGGGACGGCTGTTTTCTCCCCTGGACAAGTCCTGTAAGCGTTTTTAATACATCAAACATGATTTAGGAAGCACAACGGAAGAATCCCTCAGATTACTGCAGGGATATATATGTAGGAAAACGCAATAAATTATATGATACCTTCATAATGTCCTACAACACTTCAATCGTACTCACTCCTCAAACAACAATCTCTATTCTATGATTCTATCTCATCGTCAAGCACCCCGTCAATGACGCGATGAATCGTATCTGCGTCAAAACCGCGGCGGCCTAAAAAACCGTAAATCTTCTTTTTGCGTTCAAAAGGCGGAAGTTTTTCCCACAATGGAAGCTTCTTTGCTACGACCTGCCGCGCGAGTACATCTTCATCAAGCTTGAGATCTCTCACTTCTATCCCCTTATCCTTAAGCTCTTGGGCAATGAGGCGCATACCCTTCGGCTTATGCGACTGACGCTGATTGATCCACCAGGAAACAAATTTAGCATCGTCGGCGTATCCGAGATCCCGAAGGCGGAGAATAACACGATCAATAACAGAAAGCTGGATCCCCGCCTGCGCGGGGATGACGGAAAAACGAGCAAGTTTTTTCAATAAAAAATATTTAAACTCTTTTTCACTACGGGGGCGGAAAGATACAAAACGAATTGAAGATTGCAGAAGTTTAGCGTAGAGATCGTCCATTTTCTACTCTGCCTCCTCGACACCCATGGCGACTTTGGTGTGGGCTTGACCGGTTTTGACCGCCTTCCAGATGGCATCGGTAATTTCTTTCGTCAACTTCCCGTTTTCTTTCAGAAAAAGTTTAGCTGCTTCTCTCCCCTGACCGAGCATTTGCGCCCCATACTTGAGAAACGCTCCGGATTTCGTCAGGATATTGAGTTCAAGCCCTACGTCAATTAACCCGCCTTCTTTGGAAATACCATCGTGCATCACATCAAATTCAGCAACACGGAAAGGTGGTGACACTTTATTTTTGACAATCCGCACACGGTGACGACTCCCGATGACGCGGTCACCGTCTTTGAGGCTTTCAATTTTGCGGCTGTCCATCCGGATGCTCGCGTAAAACTTGAGTGCCATCCCACCGGTCGTCGTCTCGGGATTACCAAACATGACGCCGATTTTCTGGCGGAGTTGATTGGTAAAAATCACGATAGTTTTGGACTTGGAGATGACCGCCGTCAATTTCCGGAGAGCCTGGGACATAAGACGGGCGTGGACCCCCATCATGCTGTCTCCCATCTCGCCTTCAATTTCCGCCCGCGGCACAAGGGCCGCAACAGAGTCGATAACAATGATATCAATGCCACCGCTTCGGATAAGAGTTTCTGCAATCTCCAACCCTTGTTCACCGGTATCGGGTTGAGAGATGAGAAGATCATCAAGCTTCACGCCGAGAATTTCGGCCCACTGCGGATCAAGCGCATGTTCTGCATCGATGAATGCCGCCACTCCCCATTTTTTTGCGCTTCGGCGATAGCTGAAAGACACACGGTGGTTTTGCCTGAGGCCTCCGGGCCATATATTTCAACGATTCTGCCGCAGGGCAAACCGCCCACTCCAAGACCTAAATCTAAGGGCAGGATTCCAGTCGAGATAACGTCAATGGCCATCTTCCCTTGGGTCTGCTCACCAAGCTTCATGATCGAGCCTTTGCCGTACTGTTTTTCGATCTGATCCATGGCGAGGCGGATAGCGGCGAGTTTCGGATCTGTTGGCATAACGGTCTCCTTTTGGGGGCAGGAACATTATTGAAGAATTCATGCCATTCTTACACAAAAAATGGTAGAATACAAGATGCAATCGGGGCGTAGCTCAGTTGGTAGAGCACACGGCTGGGGGTCGTGTGGTCGCACGTTCGAATCGTGTCGCCCCGACTAGCATAGAATCAGAAAAAACCAAATTTTCAAGACCTCGCGCGGTGCGGGCGCGCGAGACGGCTGCGAAGCCCTGGCGGAAACCGACGGTGAGCTGGCGGTTCGTCAAAAGGAAGTTCGAGCCGACCCGTTTGCCGATGAATGCTAATTCATCGGGATTCTTTTTTGCGCGCGCGATTTTTTCGCACTCTACTGCTGTTTTTACGAATTCTCTCATAAGTTCAATCCACGTCGAACCCTGTAATTCTATTTTTGCCATCATCTCTTGAAGTTTGATCTTTTCTTCAAAGAATTGGTTTTTCTTTTGCTTGAAGGTTTCGGAGTCAATAATCTGATCAAGGTAACTGTCGAGAAGAATGTTTGCCCTTCGATCAATTTCAGATAGATGGTCTTTGAGTTTTTGTAGCGTTTCTTCTGCTGTTTGTTTTTCAACAATTTCATCTCTATCGATCCACTGGCTCCATTGATCCGCCCATGATTGAGGTAGGGAAACATCAGAAAGAATTTGACGGAGTTGATTTTCCAAGTCTTGTTCTGTCACTGGTCGCTCGGTACATGGTTTAAGTTTTCTGGTACAACGATAATAGTTGTAGGTGGCAGTCCGATGCGTCATTTTATAAATTTTGGTATGCGTTTCCGCGGTAATCGCGGCACCACACGATCCGCATCGGGCAAAGCCAATAAAAGGAAAATGATTGCCACCGTACTGAGGGCGAGAGATCTTGTTAATCTGCTGTTGTGTTTGGGCAAATAGTTCCTTGCTGATAATGGGTTCGTGAATCCCGTCATAATATTCGCCGTTAAACGTAATAATGCCAACGTAAAATCTATTGGACAGATGATGCCGGATCGTGTCGATGTGCCAGGGTTTCCCGTTTTTCTTTTTCAGGTCATACACGTCATATAAATGTCTGAGAATGTCAGTAAACGACTTATTTCCCTGGGCAAACATGGCGAACATTTCTTTGACGATCTTTGAGGTTTCCGGGTCAACATCAATACCGCGAGTCTTAGGATTATTGACGTAACCAAAAGGAGCTTTAAGGGGAAGGACGCCGTTTCGTAATTTTTGTCGTTGCCCACGCCGCACGTTCTCCGAAAGATTGTCCACATAATACTTTGACTGACCAAAGGCGATGGAGAGCATAAATTTCCCTTGCGGCGTGTTTTCAAACCAGAAGGTTGGAAATTTCAGGTCCACGAGTTTCCCTGTATCAAGGAAATAGACGATCTTTCCCCCGTCCATGGAGTTTCTAGCAAGGCGGTCTGGGTGCCAGGCAACAATACCGTTAGCTACGCCTCTCTCAATCTTTTTAAGGACTTCAGCAAACTGTACGCGACCGGGCATCTTAGCAGTTTTGGCTTCGGTGATAAACTCGACAATCTCAAGTCGTTCCTTCTTGGCAAATTCTTTGAGTTCCGCAATCTGTGCCTCGATGGAGAGAATTTGCCTATCCGCTTCGTCTCTCGATTTTCTACAGTAGGCAATGTATTTGGTCATAGGTGTTTAAGAAAATTTTTGCGGGGTCTTTTTGTTCCTTTTGTGTGTTGCGAACCGCCGGCTCACCGTCGGTTTCCGCCAGGGCTTCGCAGCCGTCTCGCGCGCCCGCACCGCGCGAGGTCTTGAAAATTTGGTTTTTTCTGATTCTATGCTAGTCGAGTTGTACCAAAACGTTCGAACCGAATTTCAGGCGTTGCGTTAGCTCGCCC
>JBBTUC010000083.1:0-4955 GCA_038078675.1 Patescibacteria group bacterium | reverse complement strand
CGATAACGCGATTCACTATGTCACCCCTCTGGCTAACAAAAAACATATCGTCATCATCAAAAATATTCATGAGGCCAGAGTACGAGGAAACAAGGACAGTCTCACGAGCCTTCTCGTCATCCTTTTTGATAACGCAATTAAGTATAGTCCAGATAAAAGCACCATCACCGTTAGTTGTGAGAAGCTGGACGGGTCGCTTATTCTCTCCGTGACAGACAAAGGAATCGGCATAGGTGAAAAAGATGTTCCGCACGTCTTTGACCGTTTTTATCGAACGGACAAAGCCCGCTCCAAAATGGGAGCCGGAGGATATGGCCTTGGTTTGTCGATTGCGAAACAAATTGTGGAAATACATCACGGAAAAATAACCGTGCAAAGCCGGGAGCACAAAGGCACCACCACTCTGGTACGATTGCCTATTGTTTTCAGTTAATTTTCAGGTAACGAAAATACACTTACTTATATGAAATTTGTACAATGGTTTATCCGTAGTTCACTTCTTACCAAAATTGTTTACATAGCCATCATTCTGGCATTGGGATGGTTTACCCTATCAAAACTTGCCGCTAACAAATCTCGTCAGCCACAACACCAAACTGCCATTGTGGAAAAAGGGACGCTCATAGTCTCCCTATCCGGTTCAGGAACTGTTTCCTCGGCAAATAGCGCGACCGTGACCACGCAAACATCCGGAGTGGTCAAAAAATTATTCGTTGAGAATGGTCAGCAGGTCAAATCCGGAGATTCGATCGCAGAGGTGGATTTAGATATGGATGGAAAACAGAGAGCAGCACAGGCCTTGGCGAGCTACCAGGGCGCAAAAAATTCGCTCGATGGCGCCAACGCAACATACTACTCGCTGCAATCGACGTTGTACACACAGTGGAAGTCCTATATGGATATATCCCAAAATTCTACCTATCAAAATTCCGACGGTAGTGCGAAAACGGAAAATCGCGTGCTTACTCCGTTTACCATTGCCGAGGATGATTGGCTCGCCGCGGAAGCCAAATTTAAAAATCAGCAGGGAACGATCGCGCAGGCACAAACATCATTAAACAGCGCTTGGGCTTCGTACCAACAAGCATCGCCCATTATCTATGCCCCAATATCCGGTACAATCAGCGGTCTGTCGCTCCAGATCGGATCAGTGCTCACCGCGCAAACAGGGTCGTCCGGCAATTCGACTGCGCAACGTATTGCCAATATAAAAACTACGGCGACACCGACTATAACGGTAAATCTCACCGAGGTAGACGCGCCGAAAGTAAAAATCGGCAACAACGCAACCATTACTATGGATGCCCTCCCCGGAAAATCCTATACCGGAAAAGTCGTGAGTATTGATACAATCGGCACCGTAAGCTCCGGAGTCACATCCTACCCGAGTGTCATCAAACTTGATACCGGCGGAGAAGAAATATTCTCAAATATGTCCGCACAGGCAAATATCATTACGGATGTAAAAGATAATGCACTCCTTGTCCCGACCGCGGCGATCCAAAATCAGGGAGATCAGTCGACCGTCCGTGTCATGCAAAAAGGGAACGCAGCACCAGTCAATGTGGAGGTCGGACTTTCCTCTTCAACACAAACGGAAATACTGTCCGGTATATCTGAAGGTGACACGGTCGTCACGAGTGTCAGTAATGGAACTGCGTCTCCATCCACGTCAAATCAAACACGATCGGTGTTTGGCGGGGGAGGTTTTGGTGGCGGCGGCATGATCCGTGGGGGACGGTAGATATGGAACGAAGGTATGAACATAATCAGTGTTTCGCATATATCCAAAATTTACAAGACAGAGGCAATGGAAACCGTTGCCCTCAACGACGTTTCCTTTGAAATAAAAAAGGGCGAGTTTGTCGCCATCATGGGCCCATCCGGATCAGGAAAGTCCACCCTCATGCATATCCTGGGAGCATTGGATCTTCCCTCAACAGGCGCCTATGTCTTGGACGGAGAAAACGTCGAAAACCTCACGGATGACGAACTTGCTGATATCAGAAATAGAAAAATAGGATTCATTTTCCAGTCATTTAACCTTCTCCCGAGAACAACGACGATGAAAAATGTCATGCTCCCCATGCTCTACGCAGGAGTGCCGAAAGAACAACGCCTCAATCGAGCGAAAAAATATTTAGAAATGGTCGGCCTTGGCGACCGACTCGAACACACTTCCAATCAAATATCGGGTGGCCAACAGCAACGGGTCGCTATCGCACGGGCGCTCGTCCTCAATCCGAGCATACTCCTGGCTGACGAACCCACAGGAAATATCGCAAGCGTCCAAGCTGAAGAAATTATGGCTATCTTTACAAAGCTTCATCGGCAAGGCCATACGATAATTATGATTACGCATGAACCGGATATTGCAGCTCACGCGAAAAGAATAATTCATCTCAAAGACGGAAAAATTTCCTAATTAAAACTATGGAATACGCCGAGATCCTTTCAGAAGCTGTGGGGACATTGCGCGTCAATAAAATTCGGACCGGACTTGCCGTCCTGGGTATCGTCATAGGAATCGGAAGCGTCATCGCGCTTATTTCCCTGGGCCAGGCGACCCAACAGGCGGTTCAAACCCAAATCCAATCACTGGGCGCTAATCTCCTTACCGTAAATCCCGGAGCACAGCGAACCGGAGCCGTGAGAGGAGCTGGGGGTGGAAATACTACTCTTACTAATGAAGACGCTGCTGCAATCGCAAGCTCTCCCCAGATTACTACCATCAAAAACGTCTCACCGGAGTTTTCGCGGCGTACACAGGTAGCAACCGGCAAAAGTAACACCAATACCCAGGTGATCGGCGTGACTTCCCTGTATGCCGACGTACACAAAACCGTGGTTGCAACCGGTAATTTTATAAATGATCGTGACGTGGAGAGTATGAGTAAAGTTGCCGTTATCGGCCCCCAGGTCGCCACAGATTTATTTGGAGAAGGATCAACACCTGTGGGACAAACGATAAGAATCACCGGTCAAACATTTACGATCATTGGTATCACGCAGTCCAAAGGCGGTACGGGATTTTTAAACCAGGATGATATTATCTTTGTTCCGTTATCTACCGCACAAAAGCAACTTTTTGGAGTGAATTATGTAAGCTCCATCGGCTTGGAAGCAAAAAGTTCAGACGTCATGCCACAAGCGCAGAACGAAGTAGGGTATCTGCTCCTTACGCGACACAAGTTTAACGATCCCGCACAAGCGGATTTTTCTATTTTTTCTCAACAGGACATTCTCGATACCGCATCTTCCACAACCGGCATGTTCACTTCGCTGCTATCCGGCATTGCTGCTATATCACTATTGGTTGGGGGTATCGGCATCATGAATATCATGCTCGTCACGGTCACCGAACGCACCCGTGAGATCGGACTCCGGAAAGCATTGGGGGCCAAGAAAAAAGTAATTATTATACAATTTTTGACTGAATCAATCCTTTTGACATTCACCGGCGGGGTCCTGGGAATCATTGTGGGAGTCATTGCGTCATTTATCATCGCACGCGCGGTAAATGCACCGTTTCTCGTATCGCCGACGGCCATCCTCCTTGCATTTATCGTCTCGGCTGCAATCGGCATTGTATTCGGCTGGTACCCTGCACACAAAGCCGCAAGCCTCCAGCCCATTGAGGCACTTCGTTATGAGTAAACGGATGCTCATTGTGTCAATTGTTGCCTTATGCATTGTTGTTGGTGGTATTGTTTATAACCGTTTTTTAAAAACAATTATATCCAATCAAGATAGTTCAATGGTACGTCAAACAGATTACGGCGGACCGGTAAATGAACCCAATCCTCTCTCCATTGAGTACATGCGAAAACAGGAGTATTCAGAAAGCGATATTGTGATAGAACAAACGCTTCCGCCAGGATCAAATTACAATAGGTATATAGCGTCGTATCAGTCTGACGGATTAAAAATTTATGCGCTACTCACCGTACCACAAGAAGAGAAGCCTACAACAGGTTGGCCTGTTATTATCTTTAATCACGGGTATATTCAACCAGAGCAGTACAGAACAACCGAGAAATATGTCGCATATACTGATGCATTCGCAAGAAACGGATATATCGTGTTTAAATCCGATTACCGTGGTCATGGAAACTCTGAAGGAAAACCAGAGGGAGCGTATTACTCTCCGGGCTACACCATTGATATATTACATGCAGTTTCTTCCATAAAAAAATATACCGATGCTGACCCGGACAGAATTGGTATGTGGGGACACTCCATGGGAGGGATGATAACGTTGCGGTCCATGGTGGTAACAAAGGATATTAGAGCGGGTGAAATTTGGGCAGGTGTCGTGGCTTCCTATGAAGATTTAACCAATAATTGGCGCCATCCGGACCTTAACCTCCGACCCTTTGTTCCTTCTCAAAGAGAACAGGCTTCACGACGGCCGGGAAGACAGACGCTCATAGATAAATATGGTGATTTTAAAACTAACCCCCAGTTCTGGCAGTCCATCTCGCCCATATCGTTTGTCAAAGACATTTCCGGACCCATACAGCTTCAACATGGATCGGGAGATGAGGAAGTGCCCCTTCTGTTTAGCCAGAAACTAGAGGAAGCATTAAAAAACGTTAATAAACCTGTAGAACTTTATATATACGAGGGAGACAATCATAATATTTCCAATAACTTAAGTGTCGCATTACAAAGATCAGTTCAGTTTTTTGACAACTATGTGAAAGGGGGTGATTGAATATGACGAAATCAAACAACGTAACTCTGATAGTCGCAATAGTAGCTACATTGATTATCGCAGGCGGTGCAGGATTTTTTGGCGGCATGAAATATCAGGAAAACCGGCGGGGATCATTAGCACGACAATTTGGAGGAGGTCAAATGAATCGCAATGGGCTTGCTGCCGGTAGACAGGGATTTCGACCGGTAGCCGGAGAAATAATAAGTAGTGACGCCACGTCCGTCACAGTCAAGCT
>JBBTUC010000082.1:0-15078 GCA_038078675.1 Patescibacteria group bacterium | reverse complement strand
AATCTCCCACGACCCCGACAGCCGCACCAACCATCAACCTGCCCTTCCCGTCTTTAGTCGCTTGGGGATAAATATCCTCATTGAGTACCGTGCGAGATGTAATGAGTCCGCCGAGAGTTCCATCTTTTAATAGAAGCGGTAACTTTTCGACTTTGTGGGTACGGAAAATTTCCCGTGCCTCCTTGAGCGTCACACTCACGTCGGCCGTGATAAGCTTATCTCTCGGGGTCATTACATTTTTCATGAGCTTGGTGTCATCAGTCAGGAACCACGTATCCCGTTCAGAAACGAGTCCCAACACCTTTTGATGTTCATCTACGATAATGGCGCTCGTAACCTGATGTAGTTTCATGCGCCGACGCGCTTCCCCAACGGTATGACCGGGAGACAGGGTAAATGGAGTACCCATAATAAATCCTTCCGACCGTTTGACACGGGTCACTTCTTCTACGTGACGCTCGATGGTCATAAAACGGTGAATAATGCCAATGCCTCCCAGCTTGGCCATGGTGATGGCCATAGCGCTTTCCGTGACGGTATCGACATTTGAAGAAATAAACGGAATGGCCAAAGATATATTTCGAGATAGTTTTGTTTTTGTGTCCACCTCACTACGCGAGCGAATCCGCGATTTTTTCGGAGTAAGCAGGACATCATCATAGGCAAGTCCCAAAGAGATTGGCTTCATTTGCGTATCAGTGCCTTTCTCTCCGCGCCAACAGAGATATATCGAATGGGAATACGGAGTTGACTCTCAAGAAATGAGAGATAACCCAAGGCATGTTTGGGTAAATCTTGTTGGCGCCTAACTCCACCAATGTCCTCCGGCCAACACGCGAGGATTTTATAAACAGGCTGACAATCCGCAAGTGTTGATATTTCCGATGGAAATTCCCTGAGGATTTTTCCGTGATATCGGTACCCGACGCAAACGGAAAGCTTTTTTAGACCGGACAAAACATCAAGCTTCGTGACCGCGAGGCTCGTCACCCCGTTCAGCCGTACTGCATAGCGGAGAAGGGGTATATCGAGCCATCCGCATCGCCGGGGGCGTTTGGATACGGTACCAAACTCGTGACCTCTTTCCCGAATAGTATCACCGGTGTTGTCCGATAATTCCGTCGGGAATGGTCCGTTTCCCACGCGGGTCGTGTACGCTTTAACGACTCCGATAACCGGTAATGTCCTGGCAGCAATCCCGACACTCGGGAATACCGCAGAAGAGATCGTGGGTGGGGCAACGGTGAAGGGATACGTGCCAAACACCGGATCAAGCATCGTTCCGTGGGCCTGTTCAAAGAGAAAGGAATGAGTGGCGAGTTTCCGGGTGACGAGAATAGATACATCCCCAATATATTTTTGTAATTTTTTGCCGTACGAAACATATTCCTCAAGAATTTTCTCCATATCAAGATCCGCCTTCATTCCGTAAGCTTTTTCAATAATTGCCCGCTTTAAAGGAAGAATTTTTTCAAGTTTTTCTTTTAGGACAGAAGGCCGCGTGAGAAACTCGAGCCGTATACCGGCGCGGTTATTCCGATCTTCATAGCAGTAGCCGATGCCCAGATGAAGACTTCCGGTTGCGTCTTTACCTTTCCAAGCTTCGCTCGCCGCGTCCATACTGCCATGGTAGGGCATCACGATATGGCATCGGGGGTCAATGGTCAAATTTACAGGGTACCCCGCACTCTCAAGCATGGAGATCTCAGCCAAGAGTATTTTTGGATTAATGACGACTCCCTGAGCGATGAGGAGCTTTTTATGCTGAAGAGCCCCGGAAGGGACGAGAGATAAGGGAAACTTTTTTCCGTCTACGACTACTGTGTGCCCTGCATTGTTGCCGCCGTTCCACCTCACCACATAATCAAACGCTCCGGCAATCGCATCAATAATTTTACCTTTCCCCTCATCTCCCCACTGGAGTCCCACAACAATAGTTGATTTCATAGTATCTTTTTTGCTCTCTTGAGGACTTCCGAAACGATTCTCGCAGGAAAAGGATTCTCTTGCCCCCGGCAAATCGACATCAATTCCTGTTTCTCTGTTTCTTTAAGAGGGAGCCCGGTGATCAGATTCTGCAGGTCTCTTTGCGATAACACTCTGCCGCGTGTTGCCCTTTTTAACCGCTCGTACATGTCTCCTATTCCCCGTATTGTGCCGTAGGTTTTTACCGTTTCGGTCCACACTTCGGCGTGACTGTTCAAATCCTCTGCAATGGTGTCCGTATTTACTTCTATTCTCTCGAGAGCTGTCGCAATACTTTGATACGATAAAAAGCCCAATGCCAGAGGTGTGACAACATTTCGCCGCATGGTGGAGTCGGAAAAATCCCGCTGCAGTCGATTGACCGGTAACTTTCGGCAAAATATTTCGATGATCCCGTTTGCCATTTCCAACCCGCCCTCCGCTCCTTCAAAGTATATAGGGTTGACCTTATGCGGCATGCCGCTTGATCCTACCTCGGCATCAACTTTTTTGACTTTTAGATACCCCAAAAGGACATACAGCCACATATTCTTCGTCAGATCAAGAAGAATGCTGTTGATGCGGTATAGGCTCTGCAGGTAGCGAACGAGACTGTCATACGGGGCTATTTGAGTAGATACGGCACTGGAAACCAAACCCAATGAATGAATAAACCGGTCGGTAAACCCAATGGCGTCCAGAGACGGATCCACACCAAGAAACGCCTGGTACGATCCAACTTCTCCGGAGCATTTCGCCTGAAACGTCATAGATTGAAATAATTCTACCTCGTCGCACAATCTAGAAAGGGGAACGGCGATCTCTTTTCCAAACGTCGTTACATTTGCCGGCTGACCGTGAGTCCTTGCTACCATTATGGTTTCCTTTTCCTTGGAGGCAAATTTGACTAACAGATCAACAATTTCCCGAATGGCAGGGAGCAACACCTCTTCCCTACTCTTCTTTAAGAGCATGGCAAATGCCATGGAGTTAATATCTTCCGATCCGAGCCCAAGATTAATAAAAGGGGTTAGCCTCGAAAGCCCGCCCGCCGGCGAGGCAGGGTGAGACCCTTTGAGGCGAGAGGCACAATAGAGTTCGAGGGCTTTCAAGTCATGATTGACAGACTTTTCCAGTTGAACAACTTTCCTGGCTTCAGTGAGAGAAAATGTATCTACCAAAGAGGAAAATTTCCTATCATCAGCACGTGATAACGATTTTCCGGTGAGTTCGGATGCGATGCTCTTGGTGTACGACACGATCACGCTAAGCCGCATCTTCATCCATGCAAATTCGGAAAAATACCGCCGGAGGGCGGTGAGCTTATGGCTGTTTCTGCCATCCAGATGGGTGAGCGCGGTAAGCTGCTCCGTTGTTTCCCAGTCAATCATTGCGTTTTCAGGGCAGAGAGAAACTCCAAAAACAATGGGTGTGGCGCAAGTGGCCGGGATCGGTACTCCGGATGATACTGCGTGCCGAGGAAAAAAGGGTGTACGCTTTTGGGCAATTCAATAATCTCGACTAAATTTTCAACAACTGACCGACCGGCAATCACGAGTCCCGCTTCTTCCAACTGTTTGGTGTACGCATCATTAAACTCATACCGATGACGATGGCGCTCTCCCACGATATATTCCTCAGGTTTATCATAGGCGTTTGACGCCGTATATGCGCCATCTGCTATTGAACCGCGTTTGACGCGGCATTCCCAGCGCCCCAGCCGCATCGACCCTCCATAGGCCCGGCGCTTGAGGATATCTTCCTGACCCGTCACCATATGAATGACCGGGTGCGTCGTATCCGCGTCACACTCCAGTGTGTGAGCGTCTTTTAATCCTAAAACGTTTCGCGCGTATTCAACAACGGCAAGCTGCATGCCATAGCAGAGTCCGAGGTAAGGAATTTTATTTTCCCGGGCGAATTGGACAGCTTTTATCTTGCCCTCTACCCCCCGCGGTCCCCAACCGATCGGGACTATAATGCCGCTTGCGCCTTTGAGATCTCCCAGATCTCCTTTTTCAAGCTTCTCTGCCTGTATCCATTGTATCCGGGCATCAATCCCAAGCCGCCACGCCGCATGATCGATGGCATCCATAAGCGCGGCATAGCTATCCCGAAGCTGATATTCGCCGGTAGCGAAGTATTTACCCACGATTGCAATAGAGATTGATTTTTCTTTTTTTGCTTTTACTGTACGTACCATCGCTTCCCAGTCCGTAAGATTGAGGGTATTGAATGGAAGTCCGAGCATCGTCAATATTTTTTCATCCATCTGTTGTTTGGCCAAATGGAGAGGTGTTTCATAGGGCGTAGGAAGATCGATGCTGTCAATGACATTTTCCGGCTCTACATTGCAAAACAGAGCAAACCGGGCACGGCGCCTTTCGTCCATAGGCTTTTCTGCCCGCGCCACAATAAAGTCCGGCTGG
Source organism: Patescibacteria group bacterium (assembly GCA_038078675.1). Taxonomy (GTDB): domain Bacteria; phylum Patescibacteriota; class Microgenomatia; order UBA10105; family UBA927; genus JBBTUC01. The sequence goes on along the minus strand of JBBTUC010000082.1, from coordinate 10,684 downwards.
ATGCCCATCGAGTTAAGTGTCCGGACGGACAGCTGTGTGGGTTTCGTCTTGGGCTCGCCTAAGTGAGACGGCGTCGGCAAATAACTTACATGCACATGAACGACGCTATTTTTCTTATTTCGTGAAAGTATCCGTGATGCTTCGTAATATAATGCATTCTGGTATTCACCTGCAGTGCCTCCTAGCTCAACGACGACGACATCCGCATTCTCCCTTTCTCCGGCTGCCTTAATGCGTTTAATGATCTCATCAGTCACGTTCGGGATAGCCTCAACATCCTCGCCATCGTACTCAAAATTTCGTTCCCGGTCGATGACTGCTTTGTAAATCTGCCCCATGGTGACGAAATTATGGCGCTCCATGTTTTTCCCCAAAAATTTTTCATACGTCCCCATGTCCATATCCGCCTCGGTACCGTCTTCGCAGAGGAACGGGTCGCCGTGCTCGATGGGATTGATGAGACCGGCATCAATATTGAGGTAGTTTTCACATTTGACGGGGGTGACGCGGTATCCGCGGTTTTGAAGAAGAAGAGCAATAGAGGCGGTAGTAACGCCTTTTCCAAGGCCGGAAATGACGCCGCCTGATACGAAAATAAATTTGGTTGGCACAGCCTAAGATAGCAGATATCTCTGTTGTACGTCAATAGGATTTCTACTCATCTGAATCCCAACAACTCCTTGCGCGTATTGAATGGCTTGATTTTCCTTGACATAGGTGAAATATAAATTCAGCTTCTAATGTCTTCTGTATTTCCGCAATGTCTTCTTCTATAAGAGTCGGATCGAGACGGATACTCTCGGAGTGGTATACTCTCGGACCTCCGTTGCCACCGCCGTTAGATGCAATAGTTACTTTTCCGGTTTCAATTAACTCATTTACGTGCCCGCGAAGCGCAGGAACCTGTACCGGAATACCATGTTCATCAAAAAGAACTTGCTGTAACGTTTCCAGAGAGAAAAGTTCATCTGCCAATCTGCATCCTACGACTTCTTCAATCACTGTTTCTAGTTCTCCGCGTCCAAGTAATGATCGGTCATCATCACGCTGACGCCACGGTTTTGCCCCATTTTCTTTCCCCATACGTTCTCCTTATACAAATTTCGTTTCATCAAGCACTGCTTGTTCATCTTCTTCATCCGAACGAGTAATAAATTTTATTGCCACCGTTGGTTCCGATCCTTCTACGGTTCGTTTTTCAACCATCACTCCCCTCTCCCAAAGAATATGTAACGTAACTTTTGGTGCTGGTATCCGCGATTCGCCATCTGGTAATATTCCAGGTACTCCAATTTTAGGAATTCTCTCCTTCATAGAATCTGTCACCTCCTTTACCACAAAAAAACCCGCTCTATGCGGGTTAAGTTTGATAAAAAACAAAAACAACAATTGTTCCGTTTGTAAGTCTTTTGGTTCATAGCACACCCTCTAAAAAGACGAAAGAGGTTATTACGCTGTTACAGATAACTTACTACTTCAAAAACATCCCTGTCAAGTAGTCAAATGGTCTTCTCCTTTCACGATGGGAAGTTCTCCGACGGAAAGGAAATTGGGAAGCTGGGTAAATTGCTCCCCTTGCCGTAAAACGGCAGCGGAAGCAACAACGGTCGCCCCAACTTTCTCCATGAGCGCATGCATGAGACGCATGGTCATCCCTGTGGAAACTACATCATCCATGACGATCACGCGTTTGTCTTTAAGAAAGGCGGCATCGTTGCCGTTTATGACCAGCGGAAGGACGTGCTTGGGAAAACTTGGCGGCGGCCGCATGATAATCGGGTCAACCATGTACGGCTTGACACGTTTACGGCACACCACAAATCGTTTGTGGTCCAAGCGCTTGGCGATCCCATGAACCAGTGGTGCTACTTTAACCTCCAGAGCGACAAGATAATCAAAGGAATACGCTTGAAACTTATCCGCAAAAACATCCGCAAGGGCATCAACAAGCTCGATGTCTCCCAACAGCGTAAAGTTGGCAAGCTTGGTCTGCCTGGCGATATGCACGAGCGGAAGAGTGCGCTTGAGCCCATAAAGCTCGATCGTGTAGGTTTCCATGCAATATCAAGTATACCATGCATGAAAAAATGCTCTTCTGTAAAAATCACCACACTAAACCCCACCGGTCAACGTCATCACTTTCCCTCACAACAAACGGAGTGTATCGTCTATAGGTATCGTCAGGATAAAGAACATTTTCAGCAACCACAAAACTTCTAATATGCACGGTAAAACCCATCATATTAAAAGCGTCTATAACTACTTGGCATATAACTAAACTTCTTTCGTTAGGAAGTAAAGATTGTGAAAGAATATCTACATCGATGTCATGACCAGAAGTCCATGTTCCTTGAGCATAACTGCCGCCAAAAACAAATCCATCAATATCAGCCATTGATTCTAGTAATAATTCGGAGATACTTGGTACCAATGTATAAACACTCAAAGGAGATTTGTTGTGATGCCCTTCGATAGTCATTGTTAATTACGTACCAAAATACCGGTCTCCGAAGTCACCCAGGCCGGGCACGATGTATTTTTTAGCATTGAGATGATCATCGATAGCTGCCGTAAATATGATGATCTCCGGATGATTTTTCTGAATCCGTTTTATCCCTTCCGGAGCGGATACGATGCTCACGATTGTGATATGTTTCGCTCCTTTTTCCTTGAGAAGTGTCACAGTATCATCAAATGAGCCGCCTGTGGCAAGCATTGGGTCGATGACGAGCACGCGATGTGTGGCGTAGAGCTTGGGAAGTTTTCGATAATACTCCCGTGCCTGGGCCGTTTTTTCATCCCGTTCCAGACCGATAAAACCAACCGATACCGATGGCAAGAAGTCCTGAATGGCAAAAAGCATGGCAAGGCCTGCGCGCAGGACCGGCACGACCACTACCTCGTCCTTGAGCTTCTTGCCGATCATGGGTGCAAGCGGTGTTTCGATCTTTACGTCGGTAGTGACGAGATTCTTCATGACCTCCACAAGAAGAATCTTCGATATGATCCCTGCGTGCCGCCGAAACTCCTCCGTCGTTGTTTCTTTCCTCCGGATAACGGTAAGCGAATGGTCAATGAGGGGATGATGGACTTCAATAATATTTTTCATAATGCAACCATTATAGCAATTTTTTACCTAATCGTAGAGATTGAGCAAGAAGAAAGGACTTCACTTGCTCCCACTCGAGAGGTATAAGCATTTCCGGCATCTTATCGATCTCTGCATCCTCAAAATATCCTAATGCCTTAATAAGTGTATAAATATTATTACCCAATTCTCCGTATTTTTTGTCGTACCAGGAAAATTGTTCATCAAAATTATATAGTTGGCTCAGAACATACACATCCACATAATCCCTTTTAGTTGCCCGCCCGCAGATGGCGGAAAGCTTCATAGCTGCAATATCTTTTACCGAAGCCAAGGCAACGTTCCGGTACACACTCAGTGGTTCAAGCATTTCGTAATCGTATCTAAATACGCTAACTTTGACTTCCTCGAATGTCCCCAAGAGGGTATGTGGTGGTTCCAAAAGATCGACGGAAAATTTTCCCACTCCCCCTAAATCACGAGCGATATTTTCGGCCAAGACATTGCCTTTCACACAAAAGTCAAAATCTTGAGACATCCGATGACCCAATTGCAATGCGAGAGCCGTTCCGCCGACCAAATACATCTGAGAAACTACTCCTGAGTCACCTAATTGTGCCAAGACATTTTGCGCATGGAGCGATAGGGTTCCTGCATGCATGTCATTTCCTCCTTTGGAATATGGTAAAAGTTAGCCCAAAAAGTTGCTGTTTTCCCCGAAAAGTCCCGCGCGGCTTTCAATGTATCTATGATACAATTCTCTGAAAAATTTTGCCTCATCCAGCGAATAGCCGCAACATTGCCAATATTCATGAGTCTATTGATGACGTACTCAGGATGCTCCGTAGGGTTAAGCTTGGCAGCTTCAATATCCCAAAAATATCGGTGCAATTCCCGGGGTAATTGGGTAGGAATGGGTTCGTTTGCCATAGGTGAATTATACCATTATTTGTACCTTATTGACGCATGCCTCCGAAACTCCTCCGTGGTCGTTTTCTTCCGCCGGATGACGGTAAGCGAGTGATCGATGAGAGGGTGGGATACAACAATAACTTTCATAACGAGCGCAACAATACTTTGTTTGTCGAATTCTCCCTAGTAAACCCTATTATTTCATATTTTCGTTGCATAGACGAGTCTGTATGTACTTGCTTCCAAAAAGGATCCTCAACGCCGATAGCAAAGCAGTCCTTTGGTAAAGACTTCATAGACTGAGCAGTTGATATTCGCCAGCTCTTTGGAGTCTTCACCTCAAGTACTACTTTCGGATTAGTCCAGTCTCCATTTGTATCGTCTACATGACAATTCAGGAGCAAACTGGGTCCCATCTGAAGGTACAACGGCATGGAACCGGATGCAAGTCTCGTTTGATAGGTTATGGTGTCTGCTATACTTCGTGTAGCCCGTACGACAATCTTTAGCAATTGTGATGCTAAACCCATTCTTCTATATCGTGTATCCACGAAAAGTGACCAGATATGAATACTACGTTCAAATACAGATGGACCGATAAAGTATACGGCACCGATACATACCGTACCAAGCATCATCGCGATGATCGTACCGGGTCCATATAAACCGAAATTTGATCGTACAAACGCTGGAGTTGGTGTACTCCAAGTTCGTTTTTCTAATTCACCCAGCGCTGTAGCCAAAGTGCTCAATGAGTAATGGGTATCCTGATAATAACGAACTCCCCTCATCCTCGTGTCGAGGAGATTATTTTTCATAACGTCCCAGTACGAACGAGGGGAAACAAAAACAATAGTAAGGTTTCTATGCTTATGCATCATTGGATTGTAATAATCTTCTAGGATTAGTAACAATCATCTGCTGAATATCACTTAAAGACAAATCATTATCAATGAGAAGCTTCGAAAATGCTGTCAGACATTCCATGGGGGTTGCCGATTTCTGACTGCCAGAAGGAACTACTCTACCGGAGTCAGATGATAGAATACAATGCTGGGCTCCAACCGCCTGTATTGGTTTTATAAAATCTCGTACTACATCGTATGCACCTTCTTTTCCGTCTATCCACGTGATAGCACAATGCTCTGCATAAACCGGTACACCTGCTTGTTCACCTAGGGCAATGAGTTTATTCTGCTCATCCACCGAAACTCGATTATGCCGAGAGCTGACGTGAGTAAGGACCACTGACCGGACGCCCATTTGAATTGCTCTCGGAACGAGGACGCCTACCTCGTCACTTGACAGATGTCCCGTGGCCAATATAGCCCCGGTTTGACATATCGCGTCTATCGTTTCGATTGATTGCGAAGTGAGCTTGCCGAATTTATCTGTCACTTCTATGGGCTTACCAAGCGTAATACCGGTAAACAGTTTCTGCCATGCATCATCATGAGCCACCGCATTATAATGGGCCTTTGCATTGATACTCGGAAACCAAACAATCCAAGGTCTACTCATTTCCTTTGAAGCTCTTTCTATCAGTTTAGGATGTAGGCCTCCATTAAGTGTCACAGACCCGTAAATATGTGTGGATTCGGGAACAAAAGGAAGGAAGTGAGCTTTACCCACAACGGATAAACCCAAATTGCCTGCTTCTTGTACTGTCCACATTCTATGCAACCCACCGTCTCTATGAAATCGGTCTCCTACATGGACATGGGAATCAATCGCTTTCGTAGTGATGTCGTTTAAATGCTCTCTTGCGCCCATGGCAATACTCCTGCCAAATAGTCATTATTCTTGTGCGGATAAAATAACGATGGAAAGTCAGCTCTATCCGTCGGAGGTTGATAAAAACCATGAGTTCCCAAATACCTTGACCATCGTGGATCGCCATCCCGAAATACTGCATATGCACAACCCGGACACTTTTCAATTTGTTCTTGCGTCATAATGACCGGACAACCACGAAGCGAACCATCCGGCATAACGGCAAATACTCCGGGTGGCCCTATCTCTTTGCTATGGCACCCAATCTGTTGTTGTATGCCTACTGTTGCTGTTGTGGCAATGTGCGCTCGGGAATTTGCGATAGTGCGCCGCCCCTGACGAACATGGACATCCTCTCTTGCGATGAGTTCTGACAATTGCTTGGTAACCGTATATTCGTCATCACCAGTAAGCGCCTGGGTGTACGCATCAGGATCGCGTCCCTGATACAGATGACACCTATTCTGCATGGTACCCACGGAAAATAATCCTCCTCTTTTCGAAACTTCATCATATACATTGACTATTTCTTTAATGCATGGTTTGTGTACCATCATATGACCAATCACAATACCGTTAACGTTACGTACCATTTCTATAAAACGAATTCCCCGTTGCGCTTTATATCGGCGTGATAGAATGACATCTTTACCTGCCATTCCCTTCATCACTTCCGTCGGTGGCACGAAATCTACACTTGTCATCCACAACACTTTGCCGTTGGCTTCCTTCATAACGTGGTCAAAGTTATTCGGATTATCGAGAAAGGGAACTCCATCAGTAAAAATGCTGACATGCATACCCGTCCTAATGGCAAAGCCAGTAATATCAGGCAACCAGGGAAGTGTGCCTACCTCACCACCGATAAATTTTACTGATCGCAATCCTCGTTGAAAGAGAACCTCTAATAAAGCTTTCCACGCGTCAACGCCCTGTCTTTGCTCCTTGGCCCAACGAACGGAAACTGGGACGCTACAACCGGCACAATTTAATGCACAAGTTCTGGTCAGATAAAGCTCAACGGCAAACCGATCTCCGGATACCAATATGTCCTCAAGAGTCGGCAATTTCGGAGCATTTACCCCATACGCTACTGCCGCCTTTATGAGCTCTGCGGGTGTTGACCCTGGCACCCAGGCAATTGATTCTTTTATATCCGGCCGAACCGCGGATATTGCTTCTCTCGGAATAAATCCCTTATTCACCCGCATGGCAACCTCCTTTATGATTTTTCTGAAATAAACGTGTCTTTTTTACTATCGCTTCCTCTGATATAGTGAGAAGTCGTCCATGCTCAACGACCACGCTTCCATTCACTACTACCGTATTCGCTCTGCGCGCTTGAGTCGAAAGAAGCGCCGTTATAGGATCGCATGCTCCGGCAGACTCCACGCCATCCAGACTGAAAATTGCAATATCAGACGCTTTTCCTACCTCTATCGAACCAATTACAGATTCCCAATTAAGCGCGCGAGCTCCGTTGATAGTACCCATGCGAAAAACTGTCTCTGGCTTCAGATACGTGCTTTCCCTCCGCACGCCCTGCATGGTCCGTGCCCAACGGAGCTCTTCGAGCATATTGGATGAATCGTTTCCGGCACTTCCGTCGACACCAATACCGACATTCACTTTTTGTTCCAGCATTTCATACACAGGTGCAATACCGCTTTCGCCTATTGGCGATCTCGCATTTGATATTGGACAATGCACGACGTTTGTCTTTGTAGCTGCCAAAGATTTTATTTCCTTTGCATTTATATTAATACAATGCGTAAAGCTTACCCGTTCACCCTCCCACCCGAGATTTCCAAGATACGCAAGAGGACGTTTATGAAATTTTTTCACGGAGTATTCATTTTCAAACTCAGACTCCGATAGATGTGTCTGTATGTTTACCCCATGTCGTTTACTCAAAGAAAAGGCATTCTTATAGTCCTGCGCGGAACTGGTAAATATCGTGCAGGGAGCCAATCCAATTTTCAGCATCGATTCAGGTGAATTATCATGATATGACCGGATCATCTGTTCAGATTCCGACGCAATCGTATCGCTATCCTGTACTACATCATCAGGGAATAACGCACCATCTTTCTTACTCAAACTCATGCTTCCCCGATACGGATGAAAACGAATTCCGATATCTTTAGCTGCCTTGATCGTGGTCTCAAAGAACCCTTTCTTGCCTTTGGGAAATAGATAGAGCATATCCGTGGTGGTCGTACAACCATAGAGTAGTAACTCTGCCATATTGGCGAGAGCACTATAATAAATCGTTTCCGCATCCATCTTTTTGGTCGATTCGCACACGATGTTTATCCAACGATCAATCGTTTGATTTTGAAGTTCCGGCATGCCGCGCATCATGCACTGGAACATATGATGATGACAGTTTATGAAACCAGGGATAACGATTTTTCCCCGTGCGGAAATCACCCGATCCGCCTTCGTTCTTTTCGAATTAACCTCCCGAATGATCGATCCCTCTATAAAGAGTGAAGCTCGCTTAAGGATGCGCTTGTTTGCATCCATGGTGATGATGTAATCTGCATCTTTTATCAAAATGGTTTTTTTTCTTGTATCCATTGTTATATCTTTCCGAACCGTACTCTGTATAATTTATCGATGTAATGATCCGCAACATCCACTTGCGTGCAAAGCGGCGTCTTGATTTCCACGGCCCGCTTGCGGATAATCGCACCGTCAGTATTTTCCTTTTGTTCACGACTACCGGTGGGAATATTGATGATAACATCAAACCCCCGCTCAAACAGTACCTGTCTGAGATTAGGCTTGCCGGGGACATTGCTGATTTTGTGAACCAGGAGATTGGGAACATCGTGTTCCATGAGAAACGCGTGCGTTTTGTCTGTGGCAAAGAGCTGAAACCCAAGCTCATGAAGCTTTTTGACGCTCGGCAGAAGCTTCTTCTTATGTGGTAACTTTCCAATAGATATGAGGGCGGTCTTTTCTGCCCGTTGCTGCGCAAGCCGGGCCTGCATGCCGTAGACTTCGATAAACGGAGCAGAATCCTGAATGTTGTAGGGCGCGCCCTCGCCGCGGTTAAACGACGCGTGATGAAGCCCAAAGGGTGAGGTCAGAGCGACGACTATGGCATGCCCCTTAAAGAGCCGTACGGTCACCTCGCCGGTCACTTTCTCATTGATTTTGTCGTTGAACGCATTAATATCGCTCATCACCGGATCGTGCCACAGCGCACCGTAGCAAAGATACCCCCACTTGGTGTCCAGCGTCTCTTTGAGTTCATTTTCAAGCCTCGTGGCCACATACTTCTCCAGGTTTCGGTGCGACTGGATGATCACGTGCCCGCCGGGAAGCTCGTAGACGCCGCGGTTCTTGAGTCCTACGAGGCGGTCCTCCAGGTGATGTACAACTCCCACGCCGTGCCGCCCGGCGACCCCGTTAAGCTTCATGATAATCTCGGATAACTTCATTTGCTTTCCGTTAAGCGAGACGGGAATACCTTTTTGAAACGTGAGCTTAATAATTTCGGGTGTATTTGGCGTTTTTTCGATGAGCCGGGAGGCGACCTGGAATCGTTCAATTTTTGGGACATACTGCGGATCTTCTATCTCCCCACCCTCCCACGTCACGCCCCACATGTTGTCATCGCTTGAGTAAGGAAAATCCCGCCGCGCCGGCGTAGGGATGCTATTTTTTTGCGCATAAATGATCTCCTCATCCCGGCTCATGTCCCACTCACGTACCGGAGCGATGATCTTCATGTTGGGGTCAAGGACTAAGACCGACGCGTCGATCCGCACTTGGTCATTGCCCTTGCCGGTACAGCCGTGGGCTACTGCATCGGCCTTCTCGCGGTACGCCACGACGACTGCCCATTTGGCCATGAGATACCGGCTTACCGTCGAAATATAGTAGTCACCCTGATAGGAACCGTTCGCTTTAATAAGCGGTGTCAGGTATTCATCGGCAAACTCGTCTTTAGCATCAATCACGTATGCTTTGATCGCCCCAAGTTTTAATGCTTTCTTTTTTATTGCTAGCAGATCATCACCCTGTTGTCCCAGGTCCAACGTAAGCGCAATAACCTCGGCTTTGTATGTATCCTGTATCCATTTGAGCATGACGCTCGTATCTAAACCCCCGGAAAACAGCAGTACCACGCGTTTGACTTCTCCTATTCTTCCCTCGTACGAAGATACTTTTGTATATGCGTCCTGATTCATGACATAAAAAAAGAGCCGGTAACGGCTCTTTCTAAGAATTAAAATAGTACTGTGTAATATCCAGGTTAGTCATTTGTTGGCCCCTGGAAATATAGTCTAATGGGAACGCGCAGCTTTCGTCAAGGGGGCAAAACGAAGGTGTTTTTTGAATAATGCACGGAATATATCGCCTTTGGTTACCATTCCAATCACTCTATCATCTTTTCGGGATACAACAGGGAGTTGGTTCAAGCGCCGCGCAATCATTCGGGACAAAGCGCGCATGATGGGGGTATCCTCGTGCGTAAATACCACGCGCTTATCCATGATGTCCTTTGCCTTTTTCACATTGAGTTCATGAATACGCTCCTCCATGGCGACAAAATCGCGAGTGGTAAACAAATCCTCCAGCATGTCTTCGTAGTTGGGATACAGAAGTTTGAGGACATTTTCTTTGGAAATGATGCCGACGAGTTTGCGTTTTGCATCAACCACCGGCACCGCATTGATCCGGTGGATAAATATAGTCTTCCAGAGCTCCCGAAGGGAGGTATCCGGCTTGACCAAGGTGATTTTTTTACTCATCACTTCCCTGATAATCATACGAATGGCAATTACCTTCCAGGAATAGTACGGCAAGCAATTAGTTCTGTCAACATCAATGGGATCCTATGTAATTCCCCAGCGATTATGTCCTACGGCATTCCCCAGCGAAAATGTCCTATGG
>JBBTUC010000081.1:0-9058 GCA_038078675.1 Patescibacteria group bacterium | reverse complement strand
ATCTTCAAGCGCCACTTGTACCGAGGGCTCAATGACGCGGCCACGCTTCATATCAGATTGGATCATAGCTTCCATTTCCCCCACCTTTCGTTTGAGGTTTTCGAGGACCTCTTCAGATTGGGTGGGATAGATGTACATGCTTACATCGAGCGTATGGTTAAAAGAGATAAGCGGCTCGAGCCAATTGGCAGACACAAACCTCGGGTATCCAACCACAAACAGAGTACGGAAGTACCGCCCGCCGATTTTGAGGGTGTCAAAGTCGACCTCGATCGTTGGGGGGGCGATTATATCCCGCGCCGATAGCGGCGCGTTTGGATCGTGCTTGATAGGCAGGTCTTCCGGCATCGGGTCTACAAAGTATTTAAGAATTTTTTTAACATCCATATCTTCAAATAATCTACAAATCTGCAAATAAACAAATCTACAAATGAATGAGTAAATGATAAAATGATTGAATCATTAATACATTTTTATTATTCATTTGCTTATTTGTAAATTTGTCGGATTTGTAGATTTATCTATTTCTAGAGTCTCCGGTTGCGGCACCCCGGGGTTATATGCGCTGAAGAAAAACCGGATCAACTGTTCGCTCGTGAGTTGTTTTCCCCGGACACCGATTCTATTGAGGAGTCGGATTATGTGGTCGCGCTTTGGAGTGAGCACGATAAGCGCGCGATCGTAGATATACCCCCGGGGGTAAGGCAACCCCCTCTTTTTGTTTCCAAATAAAACCTTCGTCGATATTCCCAGTTCCAAGCTTGAGAATGGGACGACAAAATAAAATTTTTTGTCGAGCACATCTTTTTCCTTGACGGTTGCGGCGATAAAAGCGCGGTAGTCACTGATGCTTTTGACAAGTTTGGGATTTTTTTGTCGGTGCTCCTGTTCTTTGAGGAGCTCCAGGTAGGAGGAGATGTCTTTGTGTTGCGACCGGATAAGGATTTGAATGGGAAATGAGAGCGAGTTGAGAAGTCCGGCATACGCATAGATAATCGCCTCCTGCTCTTTTTCGGAAAGAAGGCCAAAGTTAACCGCGGTGGTCGCAATGACAAGCGCGCATGATCCATCGACGAACATGACAATATCGTGATCAATGTCTTCTATCTCGACAAACTCTTGTGTCGAGGAACGGATGGGTATTATTTGTTGTGACATAGTTACATTTGATTCGTCCCAAATATTTCCTTTGCAAGCCTGTCTCTTTCCATACGTTTTTGGCTTTTGGCCACCACTTCTATCGGGGGGGCAACGGCGCCGTTTAAGGGGATTTGGACCTTGTCAAAAACAAGGACATTTTTGGGATCTTCTATTTCTACTACGTACGTTCCGTTGGATAAAGGCGTTGAGGCAGCAAACTGGCCCAACTTGTTTGTTTTGAGGGCACGAAGCGGTGTGTCAGTGTTATCTCGAACAGTTATAAGCATGCCGGGGAGTAAATTACCGTTGTGGTCTTTGATAATCCCGGTGACGATATTCGGGAAGGTCGTGAGTCTTGGGATGCCGGCTTTGGTCGCAGCTTCCGGCGTAAAAACGCGAACCGACACTGTTGTGTTATCTGTGGGAGTCATAGATGCCTGTCTCATGGGTGGTGTCGTAGATGCGCGGGCTTGTTGTGTCACTTGTTGATGAAGCGCCATAAGTTCTTTTTCAAGCCGTTCGCGCTCGGCAAGCGAGTCAGAGAGTTGACCCTGGAGCTCTACGACGCGTTCGTGGGTAATAGGATGTGCCGCGGGTGGGGTGATTGGCGGCGCAACCGGCGGCGCAACGCGTGCTGTTGGTTGAGGCTTGATGATGAGTGGCACTTGATGAGGGGCAAGTGCGTTGTTAAACTCGAGCCCCGGAGACAACGCAACTTTTGGATTTGAATGAAACAGTTTTTTAAACCAGGCGAGTGGATCGTTGACATGGTCGAGAGAAAGGACCGCCATTGGTGCTGTGGTCTGGGCAGGCCTGATGGGGGCAATTGGCGCTTGTCGTTGGGGCAAAACAGTGACGGGCACCGCCTGCGTTGCCGGCTTTGTCGGTGGGCGTGCGTTGGTCGACATAAACAATGAGGTAAACAACCGGTTGATGAGCGTGCGCATATTGGCCCCTGTTGTGCGATGAATAGCGGGTTGCGGCACTCCTTGTTGAGATACGGGTTTGGGTTCTGATTTTTGTCCGGCGGAGCCGGATCTCGCTTCGCGAGACCAAACATACTGAGTCGGACTGTAAACATTTTTAAAAAACGACGCAATCCATATGTCCATCGGCCGTTCTTCTACCGGGACAAACGCAAGGCCGAACCCCAAGACTCCTGATCCTATGGCAAGCGGCCAGGTGAAAAAAAACGGGAGCGGCAACTTGTAAAAGATATAGCCCAGGATAATGCCGCTGGCCAAGTACCCAAATTGTTTTATGGTCATGTCACCGACCAGGCGGAATTGAAACGTGGTGACGTTTTGTGGCACGGGGTGTTGTTCCATAATAGTATCAAGAATTACGCACTTATGTCATTGCGAGACCGTTCTGACGGCGCGGCAATCCTTAGAGATTGCTTCGTCGAAGACTCCTCGCAATGACAGCTTAAACGTAGTTATGCTGCGTAAGTTCTCATAGTGTGTACGTATTGTAAGGTGGATTTATGTAGGGATCAACTAGTACGAAGCGCATCAGGACCGTGAAAACCCAACTTTTTTGTTTTCACGGCCCGCATGTTATCATTACTTCATGGATTCTCATCCACTCACCATCCTCGAGCTAAAAAATAGTCGCGAGAGCGAAGAGACGCCTGCCGCCATGGAGCAGGTGTTTGCGGCCCTCGGCAGCGAGGGCGCACACCGTGGATTTTTTGCGTCTCTTTTTGGCGGAGGAGGTCACGAAGCCGCGCGATTTGTGAGTTTTGAGCTCGTATCGGTCAATAGCGCCATCCATTTTTTCGTTTCCGGCCCGCAAGAGTCAACGGTGTTTTTGGAGAGTCAGCTTTCTGCCCATTACCCTAAAATGGTTCTTGCTCCGGTCCCCGATTACGCGCCCCACTTTTTATCTCTGCCGCACGCGGCGGCGTACCTCGTATTCGGGAACGCATTTTATTATCCGCTAAAAACCTACAAAGACGTACGGGACCTCGATATGCTCGCAAGCGCATTGGGGCAGCTTGCCAAGCTTCCCAAAGGAGAAGCAGTTGCCGTGCAGATCCGCATTGCACCGGCAGGATCAAGTTGGCAACAGACAGCTTCGCGGGTGATTGCGGCAGGAGTCCCTGATTTATCTTCGCAAACAGGCCGATCAAAAACACATCCGCACGCGCGGCTCATCGAATCAAAAATTAATCAGGTAGGATTTTCTGTTGCTTTTCGGATCATGGCGGTTGCCGAAAGCGACCAGAGGGCAAAAGCAATTATTCACGACATTGCCGGATCGTACGGAGTATTTACGTTGGGGGAGGGGAACAGCCTTCATGTATCGGAGCCCGCCTTTTGGCAAAAAAAGAAGTTGGAGGCCGCGTTTTTGGCAAGAAGTGCCGACGGCGCGCCGAAAAATCAGATTTTTGGGACGGCTGAACTTGCGAGCCTCTGGCATCCGCCGGGATTGTCTCTCTCTATGATAAAGAATATTTCTTGGGGATCATATATCACGAGTGACGCACCGGAAAATCTGCCTGTCTCGATCCCTCGGGAAGACTCGGGACAGGCTCCAAACGAAGAGGAGGCAAACCTGCCTGCCGGTAGGCAGGAACGCATTAACTTCTTTGCCCGTACGGAGTTTCGCAATAAACAAGCGACGTTTGGCATTAAAAAAGATGACCGCCGGAAACATATCTACGTCGTGGGGAAAACAGGTACGGGCAAATCCACGATGATTGCCAACATGGCAATTAATGATATGCGTAACGGTGAGGGAGTGGCGGTCGTCGATCCGCATGGGGATCTTTGTGACATCCTTCTTGACTACATACCTTCCCATCGTATCAATGACGTGGCGTATCTTGACCCTTCGGATATAGAGCATCCGTTCCACCTCAATCCGTTGGAAGTGAAAAATGAAGCATTCCGCGAACTCGTCGCCTCCGGTATCGTCTCAATTTTTTACAAACTCTACAGTTATAGTTGGGGTCCGAGGCTTGAGTATATTCTCCGAAACACCATTCTCACCCTTCTTCATGTACCGCAGTCGACCCTTCTTCAGGTGCCGGAGCTTTTGACCAATGAAAAGTACCGTGCCCGCGTGATCGAAAAACTTCCCGATCAGGTCCTCAAAAATTACTGGCTCAACGAATTTGGCAAAATGACGCCGCAACTGAGAAGCGAAGCGACCTCTCCCATTCTCAATAAAGTTGGCCAATTTCTTTCCTCGCAGACGATCAGAAATATCGTCGGAAGCCCAACCTCTACTATAGATTTGGAATCCATGATGAACGACGGAAAAATCGTCCTCGTCAATCTCTCTCAGGGCAAGCTCGGCGAGGACAACAGCGCGCTTTTGGGGGCCATGATTATTACCAAAATCCAGCTCGCCGCGATGAACCGGGTCTACCAGGCCGAGGGCGACCGGCGGGATTTTTATCTTTATGTTGATGAATTTCAAAATTTTGCAACCAATTCATTCATTAAAATTCTCTCCGAAGCACGGAAGTATCGTTTGTGCCTTTCCCTCGCTAACCAGTACGTCGGCCAGATCGAAGAAGACGTGCAGAAAGCAATTTTCGGCAACGCCGGCTCGATCGTGTCGTTCGGGGTGGGAGCCGCAGACGCGAGAGCCTTGAGTCACGAGTTTGGGGAGAAGTATGAAGAAGCGGAGCTGGTTTCCCTGGGTAATTATCAGGTTATCCTCAAGCTTGCGATAGACAATCATACGAGCCTACCGTTTTCGGGTACCACTCTCCCGCTGCCGCGCGCCAAAAATCAAAACCGGGAAAAGGTCATCCGCTCATCGCGAGAGCGGTATGGTAAGAGCATGGATAAAGCGGTAAAATAAGGCGGAAGGAAAATCTTATGGCAGGAGAAGAAAAACTCAAACACATCGGTGAGCTAGTAGCAAAAGCGCTCAGCGGCGAGGGTTCGCTGCAGCAACCTCTTGTTTCCGGTGAAGTTCCCAGCTCGCAGAAAAAAGATTTCGTTGCAGCGACCACGGAAAAAACGCAGAAGTTCATGGAAAAAGTAACCAGGGGGGTTCCGGAAGCAGCCAAAAAAATTGTACACGAAGGAGAGAGCCCCCGAGACGCACGGGTCCTTTCTGTTGTGGAAGAGATTGTGGATGCCGACGAGGCCACCCTTGCTGACCCTTCTGTTATGCGCCACGTAGGCGAAAAGCTTCTTCGTGTCATGTACGAGGCAGGTCCCGGAAGTGAGACCGCCCGAGAGGCGAATATTTACCTCCAGCGTATTGCCTCGGAGCACAAGTCGCTTGTGGATTTACGGCTACAGGCCCAGGATCTCGTGCGGGTGGACAACTCTTCGATCGACCGTCTGTCTGGTTCGTCTGCAGGAGACGCACTTACTGGTACCGGTTTAGACGATAAGCTCAAAGAATACCAGCAGATGCTCCGCTACGACGAGGGGCCACTCCACGATACGCATCAAATAAGCCAATACATAGAAGACATCAAAAAAATGGGATACAGCAATAACATTCCGGAACGTCGGGTGGGTGAAGCGGTTCGTCGTCTTCAAGCGGTTATCGATGAAACGCTTGCTGCTCAGCAAGCGAGGGCAGTTGCTCGTGGACGTGAGTCGAGGATGCCGGTTGACGATAAAGATCGTGATTGGATTTACGAAAAGAAGAATGGGGCAAGGGTAGTGCCGGAAGATTATGAAGAAGATATTGGTGGAGAAAAGATAAAAAGAAATAGGCAACCGCTTCGAGACGTACTCGAGGAAATGGATGAATATGCTTATGAAGGTGATGAGAGGGGTTTGTATGCCATGTGGGCAAAACTTAAAGATGTTGCAGATGCTAGGACTAATGCAGTTACCTCAGATGATATTGAGCCGTATTTAAAGAAAATCAGAAAACATCTCAATGTCGTTCGTGGCCTTCACTGGAGGCCGAATGCTGCCGAGATGAGAGATATTAGGGATGATTGGAAAGCGCGAGACCGGATGTTTTATGAACGTATCAATAACGTCTTGAGGGACCGGTTTGAACAATCACGTCAGGTTATGAATTTGTATTCAGAAAGCGGTGTTGATGCATTTATTGAAGCAGTAGAAGAACAATGTGGTCCTGATGTAGCACAGCATTATGCGCATTTGAAAACAAGTATCTATTTTAATCACGATCTTGAACAGATTGCTCGTGGTCCTGCTGGCGATGTGGAGCTCCTTAAAAAGCTTGTCCACATGTCCCATACCTCGTTTATGACTGAAGGAACAACGGATCCTATAACAGTCGCAATGATTGCAAGTTACGAACAGGCTCTCCGAAAATTTCTCCATGATCACGACGGATATCTACCGCCATCACTCTTCGAGTTTAATAAAGTCACTCATAGAAATGCATGGGACGATTCGGCGATGAAGTTTTTTGAAGCAAAAGTCAAATCTGGTCGATTACACGATTTTAAGCATTATCAAAAAGGAGAAAGAGAAGGCTTTGATGGTCTTGGTGTCCCAAGGGCTGATATGATCGGCTATGAAAAAGGCGAGGTGTTTACTGAGGCGGATTTGAGAATACAGAAATTACGCATCGAGGCTGCGCGTCATATGGCAAAAGGCATTGGTATATTTGATCATAGAATACTTGAGTTATTTGCAAGCGCGAAAGCCCCGGGATTAGAAACGAAATACTCGACATTTAGCAGTATCCCCTATGAAGGAATTTCTCGCTTTTTCCGGCCTCACGGACATTTATTTGGAAAATACCAAATGGGAGAACTATCTCATGATCCGGTTTTCAATACGCTTTTTGGCGGCGAAAAGATTCCGACGCTTCTCAACTTCTTAAGATGGTCACCAGGTGATTGGGAAGAAGTAAAGAAAGCTGCTTTAGCAGGAGATCTTGAAGATTGGATTATGAATAAATACGGACAGAAAAAAGGTACTGAAGTGATAAGTCATGTGAAACCATTTTTGGATATCATGGAAGAATTTTCCTGGACAGGGAGATTTGGACCCCATTCAGGGTGGGGAGAAATTGATTCGACCCTTTACTGGACAGATCGTCAACGCGAGATGGAAGGCGGATCAGTACGCATAAGTCGAGCAGAATGGTGGGCCAAGCGGTATCTTGACGGTGGGAATTTACCAGGGTGGGAGAAATTGAAACCTGCTGAAAAAGAAAAGAAGCTACATCAACTCGCGCGCGCTTATGGGGCATGGGCATGGGCGCAGATGGCGCTTCGAAGTCCGCAGATTGCTGCGGAAAACGTGTTTATGACCGTAGACGGTGTCCAGGGAATGGGGAAAAAGAGAGTTTCGGATCTTCGCAAGTCGCTTATAGGAGAAATACTCCATATCGATCTTGATAAAAATGTCTCAACAGAGGCGACTCCCAATGCAAGCCAGCGCGCATATATGGATAGAATTGAGATACTTGATACAGATATTGCTGCAATCCAGCACGCAGCGCTTTTTGGCGGACCAAACGGTGAACCGCGGGAAATTATTGATAGTGATATAAATATTTTAAAAGGGGGCATTGATGATCCGCTGCACCCAGGAGAAAAAGTTACGGAGGGAGAACGCCGTCAACAAGCAAAAGAATACATAGAGAAGGTGCGAAAAGCAGTATTGGGAGATACGTGGAAGACGATACAAGACGTTGAACAGGCGTTCGGCATCTCGTTTGGCGCAGCAAACGTGAAAGACCTTAAAGGAAATATAGATCCAATGAACGACATGCTTCATATCGCAAATTTTGACAAAATTGACGATATTCTTGCTCACGTGAAACAAAATGGCGGACGGTTAAGTGCAGAACTCATCGCCCGTCCGCAAAATATCTTTATGGGTATGGATGATACACGGCTCGGCGATATGGATATAAGTAATCTTGGGGCACGGGCATTTGCCCGGCTTACCAACGATCTGGAAGCCAGAAAAATTGCCGTAACCCAAATGCAAGAACTCCTTGGCGAATTTAAGCCAAAAATGAACGAAAAAAAGGTGCTTGAACTTTTAGAGAAAATGTATGTCGCAGAAAAAGCCGGGCGAGGTCCTCCGCCAGCGAGAGCGTTTGTCTACTACTATGCCAGACTCTTTGGCGAATACTATCGGGGAGACAAATACACAAAAATTCCTATCGTGGGGAGAGTACTTCAGCGGTACGGACCACCAAGCTCTATAGCGCAGAAGGTATGGGGCAAAGAACTCGGGACTGCATGGAGCATCAATAATGAAAAAGCGTTTCTTCATCAAGTTGCCCAAATGGCAGCATTACCAGATAAGGAGCTTGAAGCAAATGGGACGCACAACAAATACTCTATTGAGCGACTTGAGAGAGAGCTCGTCGCAAGTACTGCCTGGGCAACAGCAGAGATGATTATTGTTGGATTTGCGCTGGCGAGTTTTCTGATTGTTTTTGCGGCCACGACCAAATCCACTGAAGAAGAAGGAAAACATCATTAGTGGTCCCCGGAGCTCCCTCCTTTTGGTTTTTTAAACATTGAAAAAATTTGTGATCCATAGAAGAATTGGGATGCGAGTCCGCTGACCGTTTGATAGACGCTGCCAATTGGGGCAAATACTGCTCCAGCCCCTGATGGAATAATTGGCTCTGCCTTAAACAGTTTCTGGACTCCCGCGATAATGGTGGGAAGCGAAAGGAGCATGCCGAGGCTGATAAATCCGACAACGGGCACGACATTGTTGACGCTCGACCCGAATAAAAAAGGAGGGCTCCACATGCTTCCCGCAATTTGATCGGTTGTAGCGGTAAGGTAGTGCGTGATCAAAAGAACAACAGCGACGGTAGGAAACACGACAAGCTTAGAGAGAAGCTGCCGTAGCCACGCGCTAAAGGTATTTGCGCCCGGGACCGCTTCAAGCATGAGGTAGAGGGGGGCGGTGATAAGCGATATGATGATGTTGATATAGGCATCAAGGAGTACAAAAAATAGCCGTACCATGCCAAAGAG
>JBBTUC010000080.1:0-24894 GCA_038078675.1 Patescibacteria group bacterium | reverse complement strand
GATCCCCGCGATGCGATGACGGCGTCCATCAAAGCCCACGGCATGACTCTTGACGACTTTGTTCTCCAGATTGTTCGCAACTCCATTCATTAATCCCCTTCTGATGATATAATAATAATCGAGTCACAAAATGCCCAGATGGTGAAACTGGTAGACACGCTAGCTTCAGGAGCTAGTGGCGGTAAAACGCTTTGGAGGTTCGAATCCTCTTCTGGGCACTTCATAGAAAAAAGTCAATAAATACGATACAATAGGTGATCGTCGCGGACGTGGCGGAACTGGTATACGCGCAGCCTTGAGGAGGCTGTGCCGCAAGGCATGGAGGTTCAACTCCTCTCGTCCGCACAACGAAAGATTCTGCTTTGCAGAATCAACGTTGTTGCCACGTTTAAATCTTCGATTTATTACGTGGCACAAAAGGACCGTTTAGCTCAGTTGGTAGAGCGTTGCGTTTACATCGCAAAGGTCGGGGGTTCAAGGCCCTCAACGGTCACCCTAGGACAGGAAGAAAGGGTTAATTACGTTTGCCGAGATGGCCGAGGTAGTCAAGGCGCATGTCTGAAAAACATGTTATCTAGGTGCAACTCCTAGTCTCGGCACTGAAGTTGAACAAAGTCAATTAACACAGTATTATCAGTCATATGAAGTTGTCAGCTGATGTCAGAATTGCTTTTATAGCAACTGCTGTTTCTTTTGCCGCTGGTGCGGCAATCGCCAATTATGACGGCATTAGTCGTTCAATTTTTGGCCCAAGCGATCAGCCTAATAGTGGTGAACAAAGCGGCATACCGAGTTGTCCGCCTAATTCTGTGGATGTAGAGTCTTTAAGTGAATCCGCGCAGGGTTCAAACCTTGGTTTGGCCCCAAGTGGAGTGATTTGTACATTAGGTAGATAGAGATTGCGCGGCGGTAATTCATCGGTAGAATGCTTCCTTGCCAAGGAAGATGTAGCGGGTTCAATTCCCGTCCGCCGCTCAAAATTATAGGTTATTATTGCCGGGTCGTTCAATGGTAGGACACCTGTCTTTGGAGCAGGGTATTCTAGGTTCGAATCCTAGCCCGGCAGCAAGGCACAATTCTGCGCCTTGCTTCGCCAGAAGCAAAAGCAGAATTTGACGCAGGCGGGTGCAGAATTGTACCCGCCAACTTTATTTTATTTCCTCCTCGTCACGGTGTAGGTCGTAGGATAGTAGAGAAAAATGGCCGGGGCATCTTCGACCAACCGCTTTGCAAAGTCCACATAAATCTTTTTTCGTTTCTCCTGATCAAGTTCTTTCCTGCCATCTTCCAGAAGTTTATCTATTTTTACGTTCACATAGCCCGTGAGATTGGTTGCTTGTTGTGTTGAATGCCACAACGGATACTGATCCGGATCCGGCGGAAGCGAAAGAGCTGCGAGAAGTACCTGAAATGGTCCAATCGTGTTGACAACCTGCACGATTGTCGGGACACCTAGGTTCGTCCATGACGATGCAATTTTTTGGGCCACATCAATATATTGTGAAAATGTGGTGATCGTCAACCCTGCAGATTGGGAAGCAACGTGAGCGTTTGTCATGAGTTTTTTGGCTTGGGGCAAATCGAAATCATACTTTTTTATTGTGTCCGTATAGGCCCAGGAAGTTTTTGCTATCGGTGAGTACGCCCGTTCAAATCCTAAATCCGTTACGGCGTACCCGAGTGCCTGTCGAACGGCTTTTTCACCAAGCAGAGGATCTTTGGTATTAAAATACAACGCGACGACGCGATCGTAACGGGGACGATCTAAAATATGTGCGGTCTTCCAATTGGCTATTGACTCTTTGGTCGACAACTCCTCAATATTATCGATATCACCGAGTTGGTATGCGGTGATTGCAGCCGCTTCCGTACGGAAGAACCGGTATTCCCGGCTCGGCTTCGTTATATCGGTGACCGGATCAAGACGAAGAAACTGCACGGTATCTCCTTTGAAACGGACATTTGCTACGCGGTAAGGTCCAAAGCCACGTAGTCCCTTCTCAAGAATGGGTTTGGCAACCAGCGAAAGAAACGGCGCAAACGGCTCTTTAAGTGTCGCGCGGAGGATCCGCGGTGAAATAACTTCAAAAGAAACATCGCGTATATTATAGTTAATATCTTTGGGGAGTACCGGTTTCCCGTTGTGCCAGAGCGCATCCTCCCGAATGGTAAAGTCATACGACTTCCCGCTTTCCGTCGCCTCCCAAGACAGTGCAAGCCCGGGTATTGGGGCCTGATCCGGTGAAACTCGGGTGAGACCGGAGCTTAGTAGTTCCTGAATATTCATGGGGAGTGTTGTGGGTGTTACGTCACCGACAACGCCAATCCGAAGTGTTTTGGTTGATACATACATGGACAACTTCGGGAAGAGTTGCTTTATTGCTATCATTCCGAAAATTCCCAGAAAAAATCCAATCAACAAAGGGAGGGTATATTTTTTTGACACCTCACGGGCCACGAGATAAACAAGTCTGCTTTTTCTAAAAAACATCATAGAGAAAAGTCAAGAATTATTTTACCAGGAATGTGGTCACTGATGTGATAAGAAAAAGGGTTGCAAAAACGATCGTTACAATAAATACCATTCGCTCTGCTCCCCGTTTTGTGCGGTACGCACCTCCACCAAATGCTGACCCTAATCCTCCTTCACTTGACTGAAGAAGAATGAGCGTAACAAGGGCAATACTCACCGCAATATGGATAAAAAGAATGATAGATTTCATATTCACCCCCTAACTTTTAAAATGTGTATAAGCGCTGCTGCAAGTTTATTACTGTCATGCCTGATGAGGCTTCGAACCAGTGCGTCGCTTTTGGACTTGGTAACCATGTGGTGACTCACGAGATCGCGGCGTATAAGTTTATAGGGATTTTCATCCATTACGTTGTCTTCGACCGGTACTTCGTTGAATTTAGCGTAGACGTCAAGTGCGCGTTTGGGGACTGAACCGCTATTGATAAGAACACAATCTATCGATGAGCCGATGTATTTCTCGAGCGTATCGAGATGATCGCGGGCACTGAACTGAAATGTTTGTCCAAATTTCGTCATGAGGTTGAGTACATACACGATTATGGCATTTGATGTTGCTAAGGCTTCCGGGATTCCCGAAACGAGGATGTTGGGAACCAGACTTGTGTATAAATCTCCGGGTCCGAGTACAATAAGATCCGCTCTCCCAATTGCCTCAAGAGCTTCCGGATTTGCGTGGGCCTGGGGTTTTAAGAAAACATCCTTAATTTTAAGCCTTCCGTCGTGTTGGGGCTCATCAATAAGATGTTCTTCGCCGACGATATGTCCATCTTCATAGCGGGCTGAAAGATTTGTGTTGGTATAGGAAACCGGAATAACCCGGCCCTTGATGCGAAGAACTTTCCTGGTTTGCCTGATTGCTTCTTCCTGGGATCCCAAAATATCTGCGAGAGCCGCCATAAATAAATTCCCCATGGTCATGCCGCGGATTCCCTCCCCTTTTTCAAATCGGTACATAAAAAGCTTCCGTAATAGTCCCGCTCCTCCTTTTTCGTCGGAAAGTGCAACAAAGCATTGCCGTATGTCTGAAGTAGGGAGGAGGCCAAATTCATCACGGATCCGTTTATTGCTCCCGCCGCTATCGGCCATAGTAACGATTGCCGAAAGTTCTAACGGATATTCTTTGAGGCCCTTAAGCGCGACAAACATACCGGTTCCGCCTCCGATACACACAACGCGTGGAAATTTATTCTTCATTGATAAGAGTTAATAAAGTGACCAAGGAAGTGATGACCAGTGAAACGATGATAAGAGTCCACGTATAGCTTACGCTGACCGTTGGGACAACAAATCCTCCCCACGTCAGTCCGGGAAATGACCAGGTTTGTAACGTGACTTGGGGAACGAGCGCCGTCCAAAGGTACAAAACAATCACATTGACAAACCACCCCAAAAGTCCGAGAGTAAGAATGTTGACGGGCAGGAGAATAAGTGAAATAAGGGGCTTGAGGAGTATCATCATAATTGCGAGCGTAAATCCTGCAGAAAGCATACCCCAGAGGTTTCCCGAAATGGAAAGGGCAGGAATCATGGCGCTTGTGAGCCACAGCGCAAAGACATGAAATACGACGGATCGCAGGAGTTTCTTCATGATTTACGTTTCATCGTAACAAATTCGTAACTACTGCGCAAATGCGTATGATAGTGTTTGGCAAACCGGTGTGCTTCATCGCGGATATGCTGGATGAGTTGAAGGGCAGGGTTCGATCGTGCTAAGCGGACAATCGTAAATTCGCTCCCGTTGGGGATCACAATTTCTTCATATCGTTTCGCAAGCCCTATGATTGGTATGTTGGGTGACAGCGATTGTTGCGCTGCCGTCACCTGCGGTTTCCCTCCATCGACAACGAGAAGATCCGGAGTCGGCCACTCGGGGTGACGGAAACGGCGGAGTATGACTTCACGTATCATCGCGACATCATTGGGAATACCGGATAGTTTTATCCGGAATCGACGATACTCCCGGCTATCCGGTACTCCCTTAGTAAACACAACGAGCGACCCTGTCGCCCAGACTCCGGAGATATTGGATATATCGATACATTCGATTCGGCCGAGAGACGGAATGATTACCCCTTTTTTCTTCAGTACCAGGATCAATTCATCAAGTCGCGTGCTTCCCTGATCGTCAGGGAGAGATGTATGGTCTACATAAATCATAGGATCAAACGAGTGGACAAGAAGCATATCAAGTGCATTGAGTTGGCGTTGTATGTCTGCGGCCTTTTCAAACGCAAGAGAGGCGGCATAGTTCATCATTTCTTTTTCCAGCGCCAGACGCACGGAGTATGATTTACCGGTAAGAAGAAGAGCAACCCGCAAAATATTTCGGCGATACTGCTTTTTGGCCTGTCGCACCCAAGGAGAGTCAGGCATTTTTGAAATGACACTTGGGCAGGGATTGCAGAGTCCAATATGCGTGTAAAAGCAGGCATGACCATCCCTCTTTTTTTGTAGACAATAGGGAACGATCCTCCGAATAGAACGGAGAAGCTGTCGTATAATCCGATTGGATTGAAACGGTCCGATTATGAGCGCCCGCTGAAACGGGCTTCCTGTGGCATCAATCGTGTGTTTACGCTCAAAAAGTATCCGCGGAAGCGCTTCCTGCTTTGTTATAGCTATGTAGAGCGGGCTCTTATCATCGCGGGCGATGATATTATATTTGGGTTGATGGGCGCGGATGAGTGCCGCTTCGAGGAGGATTGCGTCAAATTCGCTATCGGTAGGAATCGTATCAATCGTGACAATTTGCTTAACGAGGAGTTGTGTTTTCGCGTTCAGTGTATCTTTTTTACCAAAGTACTGACGTACGCGGCGCTGTAGGTTTTTGGCTTTCCCAACATAGATGACCTTACCCCACGCATCTTTATAGAGATAACAGCCCGGTCGGGTCGTCAGCGTTTTTACGGTTTGCGTGGGTGTTTTTTGTGGAAGGGCCATATGACAAGGATCCATAGAAGAATTGCGATACTGCCAATCATACCCGAAAGAGCGAAATAAAGCCAAGCAATAGGCTGGATATCAAAGGAATGCTGCACCGTCCGATCACCCGCAATAACAGAAACAGTACCTTTTCCTTTGGGAGTTGAGGCAGGTATGGAAACCGTAATCGGTATCGTCAGTTTGGAAAAAGGAGCAATGGTTTGGTTGCCTTTGTCGATCGTAAAGGCAAACGGCTTCGTTTCGATACGTACATTGATAGGTTTTGTTTCGATTCCGCTGGTGTTTTCTACCGTCACGATACCGTTTGCCGCAAATCCTGCGGTTACGACTTTAGGAAAATCTATACGGGGGATGAGAGCCGCCGGAGCGCTCGGGCTCGCCACTGCCAAAAACTCAACGGTTACGTCTTTTCCTTCTTTCCGGTTTTCCCTATAAAAACCAGCGGGAAGCGGGACCGTACTGGATGTTCCGTGGATGGCAAAAACAATGTGATTGAAGTCAAGCGTGCTGAAGTAATCCACGCCTCCGGTGGTACTGCCCCAGGTCGGATCTATGGGTATCCAAATCCCCCGGTCCCGATCATAGTATTCCGGCCATGCGTGGAGGACATCTGTGACGAGAGAGAGTGGACGTAATTTCGCATTGGTCGTATGCGCATAGCCTACAAGTTCCCGTGCAGGAATGCCTGCCGCGCGGGCAATGGCGATAAAAAAATCGGTAAACTCCATGCAGAGGGCGCTTTTCGGGGTTTTGAGCGCCTCAAGAGCGCCTTTGCGTTTGGGTGTTGTCTTTACCCGTTCATAGTCATAGGTAAGCGTGGATACGACGTAATCATAGATAGCCCTAGGTGTTGTATAGGTCTGGGCAAGGCTTTTCACAGAAGCATCTTCCGTTTCCCAATAGGGGAGAGCTTTCGTGTGCTTGGCAATCTCCGTTTCCTCTAATCTTTTTTGGGTTTCGTTGGGTGACAAGGTAATGGATACGGAAACAGTCGCTTCGATGGACACTTTCTTTCCGGGTAAAAGCGCGTAGCGGGCAAGCCAGTTTCCATCATCATCTTTTACTATCTCGGTTGGTTTGGGGTTCAACGCATCAATAGACACGCGTTGGTATGCCGTATCCGGCGGAAGGGCGATTTCGCCAGTAACCGGCGTCACACCGGGATTTTCCAGGTAGTAGCGGAGCGTGAGCTTTGCATTCTGTTTTTCTCCATAGGCGGCACTTATACCACCGCGAATCATCTGCTCTCGATTCCAGCGTTTGCCGTCACCAGGTCTCGGCTTAAGGTAGCTAATAGCCCCAAACGTCGGAGGCGTCTGGATAGTCACGTTGTAAGTACCCAGATCCCCCTCCTCGGTAATGCCGGGGATATTTACCTCCCAGATGCTGCCGTTTTTGACGGCGATATCCAGATTTTCATAGCGAAGAGTGAATTGCGTTTGTTTACCTAAGCCCACAATTTGTTTATTAAAAGTAAGAAGTATTTCCGTTTTCCCGTCATTTTGAGTGATTGTTGGGGTGATGGTGCCGCCGTCATCGCGGGCGATGATATTTTTGACGTTGAGTGTATCCAAAAGAATCGTATACTGTTTGGGGTAGAGGTTCGTTTGCCGGTTAACGAGCGATACCGTCTGCGTGACGATGGTCACTCCCGTTGGGGCGATGGTATAAGAAACGTCGTAGTTTGCCGTAAATTCACCCGCGGCAACCGCTTGAGAAAGCGGAATAAACAAATAAGCAACTAATACAATAACTAAATAAACAAATTTGTGTAACGAACTGTTTTTCATTCGTCGTTTAACGCGTCATTGCGAGGAGTCTTACGACGAAGCAATCTCATACAATAAGAGAGATTGCCGCGCCGTTAGAACGGTCTCGCAATGACAGATTACGTAAATCCTATTGGATTATTGTAATATTTTTCTGAGGAATTGTCCTGTATAGGATTCTTTTACGTGGGCCACGTCTCGGGGAGTTCCCTGGGCGATAATTCTTCCCCCTTGGTCACCGCCTTCCGGCCCAAGATCAATCACCCAATCTGCGTTCTGTATGATATCCAGGTTGTGCTCAATAACAATGATGGTGTTGCCGGTTTGCGTTAACCGATGGAGAACGGTAAGTAATTTTTGCAAATCTGCGAAGTGAAGCCCGGTGGTGGGCTCATCTAAAATATATATAGTTTTACCGGTTGCCCTGCGGGAGAGCTCACTTGCGAGTTTTACCCGCTGCGCCTCTCCACCAGATAAGGTAGGAGCACTCTGACCAAGCCTGATGTAGGAGAGGCCAACATCAACAATTGTTTGAAATTTGCCCACAAGCGTCGAATGGTGACGGAAAAGTTCAAGCGCTTCCGCTACCGTCATCGAAAGCACCTCCGCAATGGATTTACCGTTAAATGTGACCTCCAGTGTCTCCGGATTAAAACGCGTTCCATGGCACACCTCACAGGTGACATAGACATCAGAGAGAAATTGCATTTCAATTTTTTTCTGTCCCTCTCCTTCGCACGCTTCACATCTGCCCCCCTTTACGTTAAATGAGAACCTTCCGGGTTTATACCCCCGGAGCCGCGATTCGGAAAGAGACGCAAAAAGTTGCCGGATATAGGTAAACGCTCCCGTGTATGTGGCAGGATTGCTCCTGGGGGTTCTCCCGATCGGAGATTGATCAATAAGGATCGCCTTATCGACCAGCGCCAGTCCTTCCAGTTTGTCATGCGCGCCCACTTCCAAGCGGCTCAGGGTATTAAAATGGTTGATAATGGCGGGATAAAGCGTCTCGACAACTAAACTGGACTTTCCACTTCCGGAGACGCCCGTGACGCAGATAAATCGTCCCAAGGGCAGGGATACGTCAATGCATTGGAGGTTATTGTGGCGGGCACCACGGATGGTAATGTATTTGTCATCCCCGACCTGATCGGGGATCCAGATTCTTACTCTCTGGATTCCCGCTTTCGCGGGAATGACATGCTGCTGCAAGCGTTCACGCGTAATTTTTAGTTTCCCTGTCAGATATTTTCCCGTTAGAGAGTGTTTATCTGCTTTGACCTCATCAACGCGGCCTTCGGCGACGATTTTTCCCCCATGTTCACCAGCCCCGGGTCCAAAGTCCACGATCCAATCGCTTTCCTCCATTGTTTCGCGGTCATGCTCGACGACGATTACTGTGTTGCCCAGATCGCGAAGTTTTTGGAGCGTATGGATGAGTTTTTTATTATCCCGCTGGTGGAGGCCAATGGATGGCTCATCCAGTACGTACAACACTCCGGATAACCCGGAACCAATTTGCGAAGCCAAACGAATACGCTGCGCTTCTCCTCCTGAAAGAGTCGTCGCCGTCCGTGCAAGCGTGAGATATTCCAGTCCTACCGCAATTAAGAACTTCAACCGTGCACCTATTTCTTTAATAATCGGCGTTGCGATCGCGCGGTCGGAGGCAGAGGTGAATGATTCTGCAAAATCGGTCATCCATAGGTGACAGGATTCAATAGACATCGACGTAATTTTTGCGATAGATAATCCGTTTACCGTTACGGTAAGCGCTTCTTTTTTCAAACGGGTTCCGCTACAACTTTCGCATAGTTCTTCTCGCATATATTTTTTTATTTCATCGCGAACAAAGTCTGATTGTGATTCACTGTAGCGGCGTTTCAGTTCGTTGACCATCCCGGGAAAGTTTTCGGATATTGTCGTTTGATCTCCAAAGCGGTTTTTTCCGGCGACCAGGTAACTGCGCTCTCCCGTGCCGTAAAGAAGCACGTCGCGCTGTGCTTGGGTAAGTTTGGCAAGGGCGGCACGTACATCAATACCGTGCTCCTGGGCAACCGTGGCGATAACGCGCGAAAACCATGTATCGTGAAAAAACATCTTGGCAAACGGAAGGATTCCGCCTTCAGAAATGGAGAGATTGGGATTGATGACCCGGTCCGGATCGACCGTCAATATTTTTCCCAGTCCGGTGCACGCGGGGCAAGCGCCGTGGGGAGAGTTAAAAGAAAAAGACCGTGGTTCAAGTTCAGGCATGGAGATCCCGCAGGCCGGACAACTGAATGATTCCGAGTATAACGTGTCCTCCGTGTTGCGCGGTTTGTCCGGAAGGTCAAACCCTTTATCGAGGACTTGGGCTACCACCACGTAGCCATCCGAAAGGGTAAGCGCTTGTTCGACTGCGTCAGCGACGCGGGAACGGATCGCCGTGCCTTGAAAGGTCTCACCCTGCCCGGCAGGGTGAGACCTTTTCAGAAATGCAAGTGTTTCTCGGTCCAGTGTCAATTTATCAATCACCACATCGATCGTATGTTTGTTGGTTTTGATGAGGGTAATATCTTCATCTATGCCAAAAAATTGGCTGTCCACCCGGATCATCCGATAGCCTTTAGCCCGGATGTTGTCCAGGAGACCGGTAAATTCTCCCTTGCGGTCTCTTACTATGGGAGCCAATATCGCACACTTAAATATTTTTTTTCCTTCGTTTTGGAGGGATAGGGCAGCGGCTTCAAAAATCATCGTAACGATTTGTGATTTATCGAGTTTGGTTACTTCCCTCCCACACTCCGGGCAGTGCGGGTGTCCGATACGCGCGTAGAGAAGACGGAGATAATCATAGATTTCGGTTACCGTTCCTACGGTCGAGCGCGGGTTGTGAGAGGTTGATTTCTGATCAATGGAAATAGACGGAGAAAGTCCTTCAATACTATCGACATCAGGTTTATCCATGATGCCTAAAAATTGACGTGCGTAAGAGGAGAGACTCTCTACGTAGCGCCGTTGCCCCTCGGCATAGATCGTGTCAAAGGCGAGCGAGCTTTTCCCCGACCCCGAAAGCCCCGTAAACACAATAAGCTTATTTTTCGGAAGCTCGAGCGTGATATTTTTGAGATTGTGTTGCCTCGCTCCTTTGATGATTAATTTATCCATAGGTTTAACTCCTCGGATGGTCCCGGGGCACTGACATTATATCACGGGGATTTCTTTGGGATACTTATCCTGCATTGTACCTGCGGATGAGGCCGACGACGCGGCCCTGAATTTTTATGTGGGTCGCAAATATCGGGGACATTTGGGTATTTGCGGGCATGAGTTTGATCCTTTCCTTCTCAAAATAAATGCGTTTAAGAGTAGCAAGTCCGTTTGGGAGAAGAGCAACGACAATATCGCCGTTTTTGGCGTCTTGTTGATGTTGAATCACGACAAAGTCCCCATCAAGGATACCGTCATCGATCATGGAGGTACCTTTGACTTTGAGAATGTAGTGCGGTTTGCCGGCGCTGATCATGGCCGGTGCCACAGAGACGTAGTAGTTTGGATCCGTATATGGTTCAAGTGGCGCTCCCGCGGCGATGTACCCCAGGACGGGGAGTTCTACCGCTCCTTCATCAGCTCCGGATCGGTAGGTACCGCGTACTATCTCGAGTCCCCGCGCCGTGCCGTCGAGTTTCTTGATAAATCCTTTCAGGCGTAACCTATCGACGTGTTCGTGTACCGTTGCGGGCGAATGAATCCCCATACTCTCTCCGATTTCCTTGAGTGTCGGAGCATACCCGTAGCGTTGGATGAACTGTGTGATAAAATCGAGAAGTTGTTTCTCCCGTGGATAGAGGATTGCTGGCATACTTCGTATAATATAAAATATAACCGAACAGTCAAGATATCATTATAAGATACTACTATATCATTTACCATATTATAACCTTATATGTCTCTCTTTAATCTCAAAACAAATTTTACCCCCGGGGGTGATCAGCAAGAGGCTATCAATGCGTTAACACAAAACATCCAAAACGATATGGCCGAACAGGTGTTGTTGGGTGTCACGGGCAGTGGCAAGACCTTCACCATGGCAAATGTAATTGCCAAACTCAATAGACCGGCCCTCATTATCTCTCACAACAAAACACTCGCCGCGCAGCTCTATCAGGAATTTCGGGATTTTTTTCCCGATAACTCCGTATCGTACTTCGTATCCTATTACGACTATTATCAACCTGAAGCCTATATTCCCCATACCGATACCTATATCGAAAAGGAAACGGAGATCAACGAGGAGCTCGATAAACTCCGTCTTGCGGCAACCGCCAATATCCTCACCCGACGCGATACGATCGTCGTGGCTTCCGTCTCCTGTATCTACAACATCGGATCTCCAAAGGAGTACGGACACTTTGTCCTCGAGCTCAAACCCGGCATGCGTATCAAGCGTGAAAACGTCCTTGAGCGTCTCGTGCAACTCCAGTATGAACGCCAGGACTACGGATTTCATCGGGGAACATTCCGCGTTCGGGGAGATACGATTGACCTGTTTCCTGCCTACGAAGATGTCGCGACGCGTATGATTTTTCAGGCAAACCTCCTGTATCAACTCATTTCCGTCAATCCATTGACCGGGAAGAAAACTGAAGAGCTTGCAGCCAAGGTGATCTATCCTGCCAAACATTATATGACTGATCCGCGTACATACAAACAGGTTTTCGAAGTAATACGCTCTGACCTAAAAATTCAAATCGACACCCTCAGATCGCAAGGCAAGATGCTTGAAGCGCATAGAATAGAGCAAAGGGTGACCTATGACCTTGAGATGATAGAGGAACTCGGCTACGTCAACGGAATTGAAAATTATTCGCGTTATTTTGACGGGCGGCGTCCCGGCGATCCCCCCTATACGCTTCTTGATTATTTTGAGGAAGCGGTAAAACATAATTGGCTTCTTTTTATTGATGAATCACATATGACCGTACCGCAGATACGGGGTATGTACAACGGCGACCGGAGCCGCAAACAAACACTCATTGATTTTGGATTCCGGCTTCCCTCTGCGCTTGATAACCGGCCATTACGGATCGAGGAATTTCTGAGGCGTATTCCCCAGACCGTGTACGTCTCCGCAACTCCCCATGAGTGGGAAACGACAAGAGTCGCAAGTATTGGCGTTGTCGAGCAACTTGTCCGCCCAACCGGACTTATTGACCCTGCTGTTTCGGTGCGTCCGACGAGCGGGCAGATTGAGGATCTCATAAACGAAATAGAAACTCGGGTGAGCCGGAAAGAACGGGTGCTCGTGACGACACTTACCAAACGCATGGCCGAGGATCTCGCGAAATACATAGAAGATCGGGGTATTAAAGGACAGTACCTTCATTCTGATGTTCTCACGCTTGAGCGCACCGATATTTTAGCCGACCTTCGGCGCGGTGTATACGATGTCCTTGTCGGCATCAACTTACTTCGCGAAGGGTTGGATTTACCGGAGGTATCATTAGTTGCCATATTGGATGCGGATAAAGAGGGATTTTTGCGAAGCAAAATTAGTCTTATCCAAACCATGGGAAGAGCAGCACGACACGCACAGGGTGAAGTCATTATGTACGCTGACCGCGTGACAGATTCCATGCGGGAGGCGATCGCAGAGGTTGGACGTCGTCGGGATGTTCAACTCAACTACAACAAAACGCATAGTATTACGCCGGAGTCAATTCAGAAACCGGTACGGGAGAGGCTCGTCGAAAAAGAGCAAGAACCCGTGGAGCAAACACTTATGACGCAAGTCCTACCGGATAATCTCGATCGTATGACCCCGCTTGACAAGAAGAAGCTCGTCGATAAACTTACCAAGGCCATGCGAAGGGCGGGCAGGGATTTAGACTTTGAAACAGCAGCCAGCCTCCGTGATACGATTGCCACGCTTACTCGTTAACCATTTTTTTAAGCTTCCTGGTAGAAATGCCCGGGACATCAGGATGGCGTTTGTGCTGTATATATTCATACACCATAGGGATCACGGATAAAACGATGATCGCAATGATGGCGTAGTGAAAGTTTTGCTGCACGAATGTGATGTTGCCGAAAAAATAGCCCGCAAAGGTAAACAGCGCCACCCAAACCACACCCCCAGCGACGTTATAGGTGAGAAATTTTTTGTAATCCATCGTCCCGATGCCGGCCACAAACGGTGCAAACGTTCGGACAATAGGGACAAATCGAGCCATGATGATCGTTTTGCCCCCATATTTTTTATAAAATTGTTCGGTCTTGTCGATATGTTCCTGATTGATGAATGGAATACGCGGATTGTTGACGATTTTTTGACCAAAGAAATGGCCGATCCAATAGTTCACCGTGTCTCCGACAATTGCCGCGATCATAAGGAGCAGAACAACGACACATATATTGAGAGACCCGAGTGCCGCAATTGCTCCCGCGGCAAATAGGAGTGAGTCACCGGGGAGAAACGGGGTTACGACCAATCCGGTTTCTGCAAACACGATTAAAAATAATACCGCATAGGTGAGCGTACCATACGTGCTGACAAACTGGCTTAAATATTCGTCCAGATGTAAAATCAAATCCATGGGAACATTATATATTGTCGCCACCCCTATTGGAAACATGGAGGATATCACCCTGAGGGCAATGAACACCCTTTTTTTTGTGGACATCATTGCCTGCGAAGATACGCGGAGAACCGGAATACTCCTCCGACACGTAAAACAATACGTTGACAATCTTACCGCGACCGCTACAAGATTATCAATGGTACGATTTGATGATCACACGGAAAACCAACAAACTCCCTGGCTCATTGAGCAAATGTTGCAAGGAAAAAATGTCGCGCTCGTTTCCGACGCGGGGACGCCCCTTATCTCTGATCCGGGATACCGGCTCGTCTCTGAATGCGTGAAACGTGGTATAAACGTTATATCTATTCCGGGTCCGACTGCCGCAATCGCCGCGCTATCCGTTTCCGGACTGCCGACCAATCACTTTATGTTCCTCGGCTACCCGCCAGAAAAACAATCCCACCGCATCAAGCTTTTCCAATCGCTTCCCAAAGACGTCACAATCATTTGCTACTGCGCCCCCCATAAACTCAACCAAACCCTCACGGACATGCATTCACTTTTTGGCGACATCCCCATCGTTATTGCCCGGGAACTTACGAAGATTCATGAAGAAGTATGGAAGGGGAAGATTTCAGAAGCATTACAAAAATTCAAAAATCCATTGGGGGAATTTGTACTCCTCTTTCGTTAATTTTTTGTGTAAAGAACAGGTGCGAAGCTATCTCACCTGGCGGGTGGATTAGCTTGGCACCTCTACTTCACACCTTCGTGCATTCAATACTCCTCCAACGTACTCGTATCCCCGATCGGTAATCCCATCTCCTTGGCTTTGAGAATCCGGCGCATGATTTTGCCGGAGCGGGTTTTGGGGAGCTTGTCGATAAATTCTATCTCCCGCGGATACGCGTGTCCAGCCAAGTGCTTTTTTACATACTGCGATAGTTCTTCTTTGAGAACTTCGGAGGGTTTGGTTCCGGACGTAAGGACGACAAACGCCTTGATAATTTCGCCTCTCATGGCATCCGGCTTGCCGATGACTCCGGCTTCTACCACCGCAGGATGAGCTACAAGAGCTGATTCTACTTCAAACGGCCCCACACGTTCCCCTGCGGTTTTGATGACATCATCCGCCCTCCCAATGAACCAGAAGTAGCCGTCCTTATCCCTCATCCCATGATCACCGCTCAGGTACCACCCATGAGAGAAATAACTTTCGAATTTTTGTGGCCGTCTCCAGATAGTGTGCATCATCGACGGCCACTTTGGCTTGAGAGCAATATTCCCTTCAGTCCCATCAGGAACCTTTTTCCCGTGATCGTCGACGATAGCTGCAATCACTCCCGGTACGGGTTTACCCATTGATCCGATTTTAATGTCCAGACACGGAAGATTCGCAATGCAGATTGCTCCGGTTTCCGTCTGCCACCAGGTGTCATGAAACGGTTTGTCAAATGTTTTGATCGCCCAAGTTATCGCCTCCGGATTAAGTGGTTCTCCCACCGAGCACATATGGCGGAGTGCGGAGAGATCGTAATCTTTCAAAAGTGTGCTTCCTGCTGCCATGAGCATCCGGATAGCAGTCGGCGCCGTATACCAGACGGATACTTTGTATTTTTCTAAAATTTTATACCACCGCTTGGGGTCAAACCGACCGGCAAAAACAACGGCTGATACGCCACAGGACCAACTCCCCAGTATTTCGTAGGCGATACCTGTCACCCAACCCGGATCAGCTGTACACCAGTACGTATCGTCATCGCGAAGATCGAGCACCCACTTTGCCGTCATATGTTCCTGGAGTATCGCACGGTGGACATGCATTACCCCTTTGGGTTTTCCCGTCGTGCCGCTTGTGTAAAGCATGAAGGCGTAATCGTCCGGGTCCATGTGGGCGATATGAAGTTCATCGCTTGCATGTTCAAACGATTTTATAAAGTCCTCGCTGTCGATAGTGATGATATGTTTTAAAGACGGCAACTTTTTTCGTACCTTATCAATTCTCTCCCTTAACTCTTTATTCGTGATCACTACCTCTGCATCACTATTGCCAAGTCGGTCAGCTAAAGCCTGCTCCTGAAACGCACTGAACAAAGTTCCGGCGATTGCGCCGATTTTGAGGACTCCAAGGAAACTAATGTACAACTCCGGTACTCGGGGAAGAAAAATGAACACTCTTGCTCCTCGATCTACACCAAAATCCTTAAGGATATTACCCATTTTGTTTGACAGAAGGGAGAGTTGCTCAAAGGTATATTGCTTCGTGGTGCCATCTTCACCTTCCCAATACAGTGCCACTTTATTCTTTCTCCATGTTTGTGTATGCCGGTCTACGGCATTATACGCGGCATTGATCTTCGTGCCGTCAAACCAGTCGAGTTCGCGGCGGGCCAGTTTCCAATCAAAGGAGCTGTATACTTCGCTGTAGTCGTGAAGATTTGGAGGGGAAGAGAAATCTTTAGAA
The DNA here is from genome assembly GCA_038078675.1 of Patescibacteria group bacterium. Lineage (GTDB taxonomy): Bacteria > Patescibacteriota > Microgenomatia > UBA10105 > UBA927 > JBBTUC01. The sequence continues at coordinate 8,616 of JBBTUC010000080.1, read as the reverse complement.
GTTTTCCTGTAAACGTCGGTTGTCATTGATTAATGTGTCATCGCGAGACCGTTCCGACGGCGTGGCGATCTCACATCTATAAGAGATTGCTTCGTCGCTTCGCTTCTCGCAATGACAAGTTGCATTATATTTTTTTCTCTCGAACCACAAATTTATCATTTAACCGTTTCAAATTTTCCATGACTCCGGTGTATTCAAGCTCATCCATCCCTGCCATAGCCGGTCCGTAAAACCCCTGTGCACGCATAGCAAGAGTTTTTTCAGACGCTTTGACGCGGATCGTGTCCCAGAATGGCTGGTCGAAAAGATCAACGGCTTCGGTGAGTTTCCCTTCATGCACACAGTATCCTGCAGCGGAGACGATGGTCGGTCCGTCAAAAAATGAAATGATACTGTTTTGCTTGACGGGCATGACCGCCACATGATGGCTGCCGCGGTTGTCTCCAAGTGTATAATGGGCAAGCGCCCAGGGAGAGAGAATCTCGCCGGTAGACGGAAATGTCTTTTGGCTGCGTACTATGGCAACCGGATCATCTTTGCCAACATATTTTCCCGCGATGTTGTGTAGCCGGCTGGTTGATGCCGTTGCCGCCTGAAGTCCGGTAGCATTTTCCCTCACGCTCTCAATCACATAATGATTAGGATCACGAAGAAGCGTACAGATATCATAGTAGTCCGATGGAACTTTAAGCGTAATGACGCGGTCGACATCCACATTATTGACATCCATGATGGTGAAAGTAAAGCCTTCGCGCATTTCCGGGGCCAAAAGAAGACCAGCGTTGTGATACGGGTTGGCAAATCCTTCAAAGAGTGGATAGTTGAACACCCCCGGCCCGCACTTGTCTGCGGCAAAGACAATAAACGGCTCGGCCGGACGCTCTTCAAGTTCGATTTCAGCTGATCCCGGCCCCATGCCCCGGACGTTTCCGGAAAACGCGTCTTTGAGAAGGTCTTGACCCGCGCCGTACAGGCCCTGTGATTTTGCAATAGCAGTGGTCGCGACGAAGGTATCCCAGGCAAGTTTATGGATATCCGGATTGTCCGTGCCTTTGGAGTGGGTCATGAGAAGAGCAATGTCATCACCGGTAAAAGTTACCCGAGCATCAGTTAACAAACCTCTTGCTTTGGCCGATTCGACTTCTCTCACGGCTTTTGCGAGCATGGCATCGCTCGGACGGTTATGTCCTCCAATGGAACCTGTATCAGCTTTTATGATAGAAATAGTTGTTTTCATACGTGTCATTTCCTGTCATCCCCGACTCGATCGGGGATCCAGAATTTTTTACTCTGGATTCCCGCGTACGCGGGAATGACAACTACATAGAAAAATCAGCCAGTAAGTTCTTTCCTGTCATTTCCGGCGGAACGGGTAATCCCATGTGGGCGAGGATGGTAGGGGCGATATCGGCAAGCATACCCTTGGGAAGCGTATGCGAGTAACCTTGAAAGCTTGTGTTTACCATAATAAAGGGTACCGGAAACGTGGAATGCTCGGTATCCATTTCCCCGTCGTTCCCGAGCATTTCTTCTACGTTACCATGGTCTCCTGTTATGATGCAAGTCCCGTTTTGGGAAAGCACTGCGCGAACAATGGATCCTACACAAGAATCTGTCACTTCGCACGCTTTGACCGACGAAGCAATATTGCCGGTATGGGCCACCATATCGGGGTTCGCAAAGTTTATGAGGATGAACCCATAGACACCGATAGCAATTCGGTGTAATACCTGTTCCGTAAGCACAAAAGCTGCCATTTCCGGCTTGAGGTCATACGTCGGGACATTGGGAGAAGGAATGATGAGTCGGTCTTCTCCCTCGTAGGAGACTTCACGCATGCCATTAAAGTAATACGTGACAAACCGTTCCTTTTCCGTTTCCGAGACCCGTAGCTGGCGGACTTTATACTCGGACAATATACTCCCCAGAGGCGCAAACACTTTTTTTGGTGAAAACGCGACGCTCACGGGGAGATTCGGTTCATACTGCGTCATGGTGACAAAAAATAAGTTATTTCGGACGACGTTTCGTTTAAACGGACGGGTACGTTCATCGACTGCAACTACATGTCGATGATAGTATTTGACGGCATAGGGATCAAACGCGACAGACACTTGAGCGGTCTCAAAGTCCGGTAATACCAGCGCACGGGTAAGTTGCCGGGGTCGGTCAATACGGAAGTTAAAAAATATCACTGCGTCGTTATCCGCAATGCGCGGCATGGGATGGCCTGTGTCATCCGTGATGATGGTCGGCTCTATAAATTCATCAGTAACATGTCGAGTATACGAAGAACGGATTGTCTGGACGGGGCTAGAAGACAGAATTCCGCCGTCAGATTGAGTGAGACACCGGTATGCTTTCTCTGTTCGCTCCCAGCGCCGATCACGGTCCATACCATAGTAGCGGCCTATTACGGATGCGATTTTACCCACGCCGAGAGCGGTAAGATGGTCTTCGAGTTCTCCCACGAATCTTTCCCCCGAGGTGGGTGGGGCGTCCCGTCCGTCAGTAAAAACATGGATATAAACATTATTTGTCATTCCCTGCTTTTTGATAAGCTCAAGGAGCGCATACAGATGTTCGCGGTTCGCGTGTACCCCTGCGTCGGATACAACACCCAGCAGATGAATATTTGATTTGTTTGTGCGGGCGTGTGCTAGGGTCGCTAAAAACGCGTCGTTGGTGAAAAAGCTCCCGTCTTTAATTGCCATTGAGATGCGCGGGAGATCCTGATAGACCGTGCGGCCTGCGCCGATATTGATGTGACCGGTTTCAGTATTCCCATCTTCTCCATAGGGCAAGCCGACAGCTTCGCCGGAAGCAGCAAGCTCCGTGTGCGGAAAACTTTGCCAAAGAAATGGCATCGTCTCTAGTTTGGCGAGACTAATAGCATTACCCGGCCCTGGGGGAGCGAGTCCCCAGCCGTCTAAGACGATTAATACCACGGGTTTTACCATATATCCTAGAAGGCTGTCATTCCCGCGAAAGCGGGAATCCAGTCTTAATCTTACATCATATAAAAACTGGATCCCCGATCAGGTCGGGGATGACAACGCCTGTTATTTTTGAGAAAATAGTTCACTTTCTATCTGAAGGAGTCTATTATACTTTGCTACCCGCTCTCCCCTGGCGGGTGCGCCGAATTTGACATAGTCGGCTTGGACGGCTACCCCAAGATCTGCAATAAACGATTCGTTTGTCTCCCCGCTTCGGTGAGAGACGATCGTCTGAATATTATTTTTTTTAGCCATGGCGACCACACGTAAAAATTCTGTCAGTGTCCCGATCTGATTGGGTTTAAGAAGAATTGCGGTGCAGGCCTTGTCTTGGATGGCTTTTTGGAGGCGCTTGGGATTGGTGGCCAATAGATCATCGCCCACGATCATCACGTCGTGGCCGAATTGTGCGGTGAGCTCTGTCCAACCAGACCAGTCATCCTCATCAAGCGCATCCTCAAGGATAAGAAGACGGTATCTTTTATGAAGATCGGCAAGGTAGGCAACAAATTCCTTGGGACTCATAGGAGTCTGCTTGTCTTTGATCTGGTAACCCCGATCTGTCTTAAAGTGACTTGCCGCTACATCCAAGCCAAAAAATACATCTACGCCGAACCGGTACGGCGTGGCTTTGATCGCTTCTACGAGAAGTTCCATTGCGTCGATGTTGGTGTAGAGATTGGGCGCAAAACCCCCCTCATATCCTACGGCCGTAGATGTATTGCGGTACTGGAGTATTTCTTTTAATTTCTGATAGACTTCGACACTCAACCGAAGCGCATCGGAAAACCTCAAATTGCTTACCGGTATAATGGCAAACTCTTGAAAGTCCAGGTTACCGGCCCCGTGCTTGCCGCCGTTGATCACATTGACGATCGGAATTGGCAGGCGGACGAGGGGAGTGGGGATTAGCTGTGAGAATATAGTATGAAGATAACGAAAGAGCGAAACCTGTTGAGCGCTTGCGGCAGCGGCGGCTATGGCGAGCGAAACACTCAGGATACTATTGGCACCGAGTGTATGCTTATCTTCGGTGCCATCCAGAGCTATCATTGCTTGATCGATTGTTTGTTGCGAGAGCGCGTCCATTCCGCGAAGTTTGGGTCCGATAACGGTATTGACCGCATTGATGGCTTTCAACACCCCCATGCCGCTGTAACGAGCTGGGTCGTTATCCCGTAGTTCGAGGGCCTCGTATTTACCTATGCTGGTTCCGGCCGGAGCAGAAGCTGTACCTCGATATCCACTTTCAAGAATAACCATGGTTTCAATGGTAGGATTTCCCCTGGAATCTAAAATTTCCCGGGCAAGAATGGTATAGATTTTTGTAGACATATTACATTGTCATCGCGAGACCGTTCTTACGGCGTGGCGATCTCTAGAGATTGCTTCGTCGAAGACTCCTCGCAATGACATCAATCTAGGTTACCCTTTTTTTCTCCGCCTCTGCTATGGTTTCGCGTACATGATTTACGGCATCGGGATTAACTGATACACTGGTCACTCCCCAGCGTACGAGTTTTTCTACTAAGTCGGGATAATCAGATGGAGCCTGACCGCAAATGGAGCTCGTAATGCCGCGTTTGGCGGTCGTGGTTATAACCCGCTCAAGCGACCATAGTACAGCAGGGTCAAGCTCGGAAAAGTCATGGGCGACTTCGCTATTGTCGCGGTCAGTCCCCAAAGTAAGCATAGTGAGATCGTTGGAACCTATCGAGACACCGTCAATGCCAACATCGAGAAAATCATTGATTCGGATGACGTTTGTCGGAATTTCAACCATCATCCATATTTTAAACGAAGCGCCGCGGGAAAGACCCTGAGCAGTAATAATCTTTTTGACCTCCAGAAGTTCAAGTGGGGTACGCACAAACGGGAGCATGATCCACAAGTTTTTAAAGCCCATTTTATTTCGGACAAGTTTGATGGCATCAAGTTCCATAGAGAATACGTCCTGATTAGCTACATATCGGGCAGCACCCCGGAATCCGAGCATGGGGTTCGGTTCTTCCGGCTCGTACGCTTTACCGCCAATCAGGCCTCGATACTCATTGGTTTTAAAGTCCGTCGTCCGGTAGACTACCGGTCGCGGCGAAAATGCACTGCAAAACTTTTCAATTTCATTTGCTAACGTATGTACAAAAACATCGCGCTTTCCGTCGGCCAAAAGTTTCTTGGGATGCGTGCCGATACCGGCGATCATAAATTCAGCCCGAAGTAGCCCGACTCCATCAACGTTCATACGTGCAACTTCCTTTGCCCTGCTTGGTTCAGCCAGATTTACGTAAACTTTTGTAGCAGTCTTTATATTATTGGTCGGATTGGTATTTATTGGTCGGATTGGTCGGATTTGTATAGCTCCCCTGTAAACTTCTCCCGTACTTCCATTAACCGTAATCACCATGCCATCTTTAAGAAATTTCCGTGCGCCTTTGGCACCGACAACCGCCGGAATACCTAATTCCCTTGATACAATTGCAGCATGAGAGGTTCGGCCACCGCGTTCCGTTACGATTGCCACGGCTTTTCTCATGGCCGGGACGTAATCAGGATTGGTCATCTCGGCGACTAACACATCTCCGGGTACTATCCGATGAATTTCTTTGGGAGAGGCGAGTACTTTCACCGGACCGCTCGCTATCCCCGGACTCGCAGGATCACCTTTGAGTAGCACTTGGCGCTGCGAGTCCTGAGTCCTGAGTCCTGAGTCCTGAGTCACATTCCCCGTTGTTGTTACGGGCCGCGTCTGCACGATAAAAACCTTGCCCTTTTCAATAGCCCACTCGCTGTCTTGGGGAAAAAAATAATGGTGTTCGAGCTTCTTGGCAATTGAGGCAAGATCGGTAATCTGTCGGTCCGTGAGTTTCGGTTTGGATCCGATTGCTTTTGTAAGAGGAACGATTGCATTACCGTTCCCTTTCTTGACCATCTTTTTTTCTTGGAGCTTAATCATTTTTGATTGTATGGTTAGACTCGCTTTGTCTACTTCATAGTGATCGGGAGTCACCGCGCCCTGCACGATCATCTCTCCGAGGCCAAAAATTGCCTCTATCACGATTTTATTTTTGTCGTTTGTAACAGGATCGAGGGTAAACATAATGCCGGAGGTTTCTGAATTGACCATCCGTTGGACAGGAACGGCTATCGCTACTTTAAAATGGTCAAATTTATTCGTCGCTCGGTAGAAGATAGCTCGTGCGGTAAAAAGGGACGCCCAGGCTTCTTTAATTTTTTCGATGAGGTTCGCTTCGCCATAGACGTTGAGATACGTTTCCTGCTGTCCGGCAAATGAGGCGCCGGGTAAGTCCTCCGCCGTGGCAGAGGAGCGGACCGCCACATGCGCATGGGTCACGAGTCCCTGATCGAGATTGAAATATGCATGGATCACTTCATTGGCGATATCCCGTGGAAATTCGCATTTTGTGATGAGATCGCGTACAGTCTTCGAGGCTTTATCCAGTGCATTGCTATCATTTACATCAAGTTGATGAAGGGCAGTTTCAATTTTAGGCCGGATACGCGTCACATCCAGGAAATGCATGTAGGCTTGAGCGGTAACTATAAATCCCGTAGGGACCGGAAATCCGGCCTTGGTCATCTCTCCGAGATTGGCACCCTTTCCTCCAACAATAGCGATGTCTTCTTTATCTACCTCATTAAACCAGACGACAAATTTCTGTGGCATCATTCTAGTATGAGGGATGAAAAGAAACGGTGCAAGTATCAGAGAACGGGTAATCCTCCAAAATCAGTTTTTCTAATTTCTTTATACTTCCCGTTCTTCACAAGTGCTGGCTTTCCTTCATGTTCAACCACATAATAGGCGAACCCTTGCATCTTTTTGACTGGCTCGTAATCCGCGTGCCCGGGCATACTTACCGCATTATTCTCATTAAAATTGACCGGGCTATCGTCAGCCGTCACGAAATACATTGGCCCAACATTGGCCACCAGATGACCATATCCTTCCGGCATATAGACACTGTCTCCGGTTTTCACACGTACCGCCTTAAATTCTTCTACGACGTCGAGAATCATGATCCCTTGGGCGTCTACGGCAAGCTTTTGCAATAACGCGATTCCATCCCCGTATAAAATCCAATACGTTTCGTCGAGTTTCCCAACGTGATAGTGGCCATACGTTTTAATATATTCCCCGCTGATGGTACCCGGTTCCCAGACAGTAATGTTTTTCTGGTCCACGCCGCCGCGGATCATGTAGTAATGGACTGCAGGGCCCTTGCCCGCCGGATCCATGAGCACCTCCTGCATCTTCTCGTGAGTACGGGCTGCATAATGCTTTGGAACAAATGTAAAATTAGTGTTCATACGCCTCCCTTCCCATTTTTGGGGTTATTCAATATATGTTTTCAATACTACTGACCGACCTGCTGATCGTAACGTATATGATTGTACGGCATGAGGGATAAAACAACTATGCCCTTTTCCGACTTTTATCGAACTTCCCAATGTCACAACTTCTACTTGGCCTTCTTTGACAAACAGATGGTGAAATGATGCTCCCATGTAAACTGCTTGAACATCGGATACTTCGATGTGATCGAGTGAATAATATGGAGTAGATAAAAGCGTGGAGCCTTTAGGGTGTACAAACGCGCGTTCCGGATCATTTCTGGTTTCACTTGGGTCAAGGTAGCGAAAATAATCATCAATATGAATTGCTCGAATTGATCCGTCGTCTTTTATCTTCCCCTGATCAAAACTCCTGATGGTCGCGTCCTCATCGGCTACATCCTGCTGCACTTCATAAAGGATATTACCAAGTGTCGATGTAGTGTCTTCTTCCCACGAATGATGCAAACCACCGCCGCTTAAATCAATAAGTGCGTCTCTGGGTACATCGACAGCATTGACGTATTGCCATGGATTTTCTTTTTGGATACATTTTTTTACTTCACTCCTGCCCTGCTCAAGAAACACTGCGCCGGAACGCACTTTTTCACTCATGCCGCTCATTGTTTCTTCGATACGTTTGCAACAAGCTTTGTACGCAGTTAAATCAATTCCTTTTCTTATTCCAAGTGTGATACGTCCTGGTTCAAAATAGTACCAGGATTCTGCCTTGGATATCCATCGTGAACTTTTTGCAGAAGATTTCTTGTGAAGCTGAAATGAATTACCGAGTGCTTGAGTAAACTTAATGAGAAGCGGCATGCCTTCGTATTTCTCATAAATGGTTGGCCCGAGAACTTCTTGAGGATCTTGAGCTATGAGTTTTTTGAGGGACAGAGCCTTCTCCGCTTGGTCATCACCGGTAAAACTATCATCTAAAGAATCAAAAATGTCTTCAGCGAGTAACGATGAGCCGGCAAGCTCGTAACTCTGTCCAAATTTCCTTCCCCCCAAATCTCCTTTGTGATGCCAATTTTTGTATTCGACAATGTACGTCCCACCCCACGTGGGTTGTTCTACGAGTTTCGGAAATATGAGATATGGTCGCTTAAAAACAGCTGTACTCATGAAAACTCCTTTCGAATAATTTCCAGAAGTTCATCGTGGAGGTTGCCATTACTTACTAAAAATCCACGGCTCATGTCGTGCGGGGTCAGCTCATTCCCGTCTAAATGCGTGACCCGCCCGCCGGCCTCCTGAACCA
>JBBTUC010000079.1:0-3759 GCA_038078675.1 Patescibacteria group bacterium | reverse complement strand
GGTATGGATATGCCAAACGATCCCGGGAAGCGCGCGATACTCTTGAAAAAATGATGCTCTGGTACTTGCTGTACTCGGAGGTAAAAAATAGAACCGTCGTCCTGATTATCGACGCTAAAGTCGGCGTTACTGCCTATGATCAGGAAATGACAAAGCGGCTTTGGGAAGAACACATAGACCACATAATCGTGGCCAATAAAGTGGATAATTTGGGGAGAGGGCAAAGAGACAAACAACTCACGCTCATTCGTAACACGTATGAACCTACCGACGTCGTCGCGTATTCCTCTAAAGAAGAATTTGGCAGAAACGAATTGATGAAGAAGATTTTATCCCGGTTGCAACTTACCGCTCTACAACCTCAACAGAAGTAACTTTCACCGGGGAGACGGGTTTAGATTCTTCACCAGACGGACTTTGGGTCACAGGAGAGGTAGCAATAGCATCCACGGCTTCCATGCCCTTGGTAACACTCCCAAAAATTACATAATTTTTAGGAAGCGATGTATCCGCGTGCATGATAAAAAACTGGCTCCCGTTGGTGTTGTGTCCGGCGTTGGCCATAGCGACCGTTCCGCGTGTATATTCTCCGGTAAACGGCTCATCGTCAAATTTATAACCCGGTCCCCCGGTGCCGTCGCCTTTCGGGTCTCCCCCCTGAATCATAAACCCCCTAATAATGCGGTGGAACACCGTACCGTTATAAAAGCCGGACCGTGCCAGAGTTACGAAGTTTTTCGCAGTTAGCGGAGTTGCCTTCGTGTTTAAGGCTATTTCTATTGTACCTTTGTCGGTAATGAGGATTACGGTATATAATTTTTGAGCATCAAAAGTCATAGGTGTCGGTGTCAAAAGTGTTTCTGTCGGCTTCACGGATAGTGTTTCGCTTAATACATCGATTGGTGTTTGAGTCGGACTTGGAGTTTGCAATGTATTCGTTACCTCCGGTTGCGATGTGGGCCTGATCACCAGAAACCCAATCACTCCAAGAAGAGAAACGATAAAACCAATACCAACGACATGTCTCCACATACGAGATTTGTAGTATATCATAAAAATATCATAATAATTCCCTATTGATTTCCATGAGTTTATGCCCGTATAGTGTAAGTCTATGGCTGAGGTACCAGAAACAGATGCAACCGTCCTCACGAGCCTCGAATCACTCATCAAACAGCACGTAAGCTCGATTGCTTCCAGTAAAGCAGAGCTGAAGAAGGTTCGCGAAATGATTACAAGCGTGCTTACCAATGATCCGACGTATAAACTTCATGAGGAAGAAGCGAAAAAAGCCGCCAAGGTAAAAGCAGCCACTAAATCCGAGCTTATGAAGGTGCCGGGAAACAAGGTGTTGGTCGAAAAATCCAATGAATTGGCCACAGAGATCAAAGAGTCAGACGCTGCTGTCTCCGAGTACCTACGCGAGTTTGCCCGTCTCACGGGTTCAACGGAATTCGAAACCGATGACGGAGAAGTACGGGAAATTGTGTTTGTTGCCAAACTCGTGAAGCGTTCCTCACGCGGGTAAGATATAGAGATCCTGGCCGAAGTCATTCACTCCGACAAGTTTCGCTTTCCCGGCGACAATTGACTCAAGAGGGCGGCAGGAGCGGCATCCATCCTTCTCTTTGCAGACGAACCGCCCGAGTTTACGGGCTAAAGCGATCCTACTCCCAAGTTCCAAGACGCGCATACGTGCTTCTTCTTTATCCGGCACCTCTGTAATCACCGGTTCGGGATCCCGGTTGAGGTACCAATAGCTTATGCTGCTCACGGGCTTACTTTGGCAGGCGCTTGCGAGCAGGTAATAAATCGGCAGTTGCAGCGAATCCGGATCTTCGTCAAACTTGCCTGTTTTAAAGTCCAAGATCCTTACGCTATCGGTCGCTTCGACGTATTCGAGCCAATCGATTTTTCCGCACAGAATGATGTTGTCTTCCTCAGAAAGCCAGTAATACGGAAGCTCCTGACGGATTTTGATAGCCTTTTGGTTTAATGGCCCTGGGTTATCCATGACACGCTTGATCATTTCGATCCCTCTCGTCTTATATTTCTGCTCTTCTTCGGAATCGGCGAACCCCCCTTTCTGACCCGTTACTTTCTCCCAGGTCCGGTCAAGCTTGGTAAGAAGCGACTCTACAAACCTTTTTTCAATCGGAACTGTTGAGAGCGACTCTATGACTTCATGCACAGCTTGTCCGAGGGCAAGAGCCGGTGCCATGAGGGAAATTTTATGATTCGTCTTGGGATCTCGGTAAACGTTGCGGAGAAAATACGCCCGCGGACACTTGAGATAATCACTGATAGAGGAATGGGAAACCCACACCGCGGTATACTTATCTTTCATGGCTTAAGTATATCATCTATAATGGAGGGTATGATCGTTACACCCTATAAAACCAAAGCAGTCACGGCCGGTGATTCACTCGAAAAAATACTGACTTCAAGTCTTCCGAAACTAGCGGAGCGAACCATAGTCCTTATAACATCAAAAATCGTAAGTATTTGTGAGCGTAATTTGATAAAAATTGATCGTGGTGTAAACAAAGCAGAACTTATTCGTAGGGAATCTGAATATTATATAGAAGATGAAAAGCTAACTCGATGGGGCTTAACGCTTACTATCAAACGTAATTTACTTATTGCCAACGCCGGAGTCGACGAAAGTAATGGTAATGGGAACTTCGTACTTTGGCCGAAAAATGTACAAAAAACTACCAATACTATATGGCATCACCTAAGAAAAAAACATAATCTCAAGGAATTAGGCGTGATTATCACGGATAGCCGCTTATCTCCTCTTCGGTGGGGAACCTTAGGCGTTGGTCTTTCATGGTGTGGATTTACTGCGCTCAATGATTATATTGGAACACAAGACATTTTTGGTCGTATTTGTAAACTAACGAAATCTTCAATTCTCGATGGCCTTGCAGTTGCAGCTGTTCTCACGATGGGCGAAGGAAACGAGCAGACACCACTTGCTCTCGTGACCCAAGTACCCTTTGTGCGATTCATGGATCGGCCACCGTCAAAGCAAGAATTGAAAGACATGCAAATTAGCAAGGAAGATGATATTTATTCTCCTCTGACAAATTCTTCAAAGTGGAAAAAAGGTGGAACTGTAAAGTGATTAGTTTAGTGAGTCGGCTGAGATTCGAACTCAGAACCAATAGCTTAAAAGGCTACTGCTCTACCATTGAGCTACCGACCCTTAGTGGCTAATTATAGCAAAAAGACGATTGCTACGTCATATTTACTATATTTTTTAATTGCGGTTAAAATATTTTTCCCAAAATTTTCGGACAAACGACAACGTTAGAGTTGAAAGCAGAAATCCTACTGTTGGAATAATCGCATTTAACCATGGATTACTCATACCGATCGCATACATATAGATCGCAATTGCCAGATAAGTAAAAAGGGAAATAAATAATTTTCTGGTAAAGCTCGTTTCCCACGCTTTACCCAATTCGACCCGCCCGTTTCGTTCTTCAATTCTTATAATTCTCTCTTCTAGTTCCTCTATTGTGCTCATGATCTCATCATACACAAAAACGGATTTTATTTCTATCAAAGGGATGTAGGATTTAGGAAAACTCTAAGGTAGTCACAGGCGAGTTCTTTTTCCGAAGATTATTCTTAGGCTGCGGCGGGTCGAACGTGAAGCGGGCCCTCATCGATACGGGTTGCGGCTTTACCCTGACGGCCACGAAGGTAATAGAGTTTGGCACGGCGTACTGCTCCTGATTTTTTTACCAC
>JBBTUC010000078.1:0-4006 GCA_038078675.1 Patescibacteria group bacterium | reverse complement strand
TGTCTCTAAAAAAACTCTTATCGACGGTATTGTCCGTCCGCGCTTAAACGAAATATTTACCATGGTGGGTCTTGAGATTAAACGGAGTGGTTTTGGAGGAGTGACACCGTCCGGGATAGTTCTGACCGGTGGAGGCGCGCTCACGATCGGAGCAGTTGAAGCAGCCCGAAGAAATCTCGCAATGCCTGTTCGTATCGGCGTGCCGGGGAAAATAAGCGGTCTTATTGACGAAATTGTTTCACCCAGCTATGCCACGAGTGTCGGACTTCTTTTGTATGGAATGAAGACGGGAAAAACCGAGAATACCGGTGGGTTAGCAAGCTGGGCGCGGTTTGGAGGCAAGATTCAAGTCAAAGGCATTGCAGGGAAGGTTATTGATCTGGTAAAGTCCTTCTTACCGTAATAATATTTTTTTCTTCGGTCTGCCCTCCGAAAGATGAAGCGTTATGCTTATTAAGCCTGATATTGCACGATTTGCAAAAATTAAAGTCATCGGTATCGGTGGCGGCGGTTGCAACGCAATAAGCTCGATGGTGACCAGTAACCAAATGACCGGCGTTGACTTTCTCGGGGTCAATTGCGATGCCCAAGCGCTCCTCACCTGCCAAGCGCAGACGAAAATACAAATCGGAGAGAATATCACGAGAGGTTTAGGCGCCGGGGGAAACCCCGAAGTAGGCAAGCAGGCAGCAGAAGAGTCCAAAGAAAAACTTAAAGAATTCTTGCGCGATACGGACATGGTATTTTTGTCTTGTGGTGAAGGAGGGGGGACCGGTACCGGTGCAACACCGGTTATTGCCCAACTTGCCCATGAACTCGGTGCACTGACCGTCGCTGTCGTGACGAAGCCATTCCAATTTGAAGGAGCCCGGCGGATGATTGCCGCCGAGGAAGGCATCATGACCCTTAAGGATAAAGTCGATACCCTCATCGTTATCCCCAATCAACGGCTTTTGGATGTGATTGATAAAAAAATGACGCTCCTTGAGGCGTTTCGGGTAGCCGATTCCGTAATGACCCAGGGTGTACAGGGAATTTCCGATCTCATCACCATGCCGGGACTTATCAATGTGGATTTTGCTGATGTCCGATCGATCATGACGAACGCCGGAAGTTCGCTCATGGGTATCGGTACCGGCGTGGGCGAAAATCGAGCTGCGACCGCTGCGAGAACCGCTATTGCCTCACCGCTTCTTGAAATTTCGATTGAAGGGGCGAAAGGAGTCCTCTTTAATATTACCGGGGGTCCGGATCTTACTATGGCAGAGGTCGATGAGGCGGCCAAGCAAATCGCCTCCGCAGTCGACCCAGATGCAAATATTATTTTTGGCGCGACCATCGATGAAAGCTTAGTCGATCAGATAAGAATAACGGTGATTGCTACCGGCTTTGATGAAACGAAACGTCGGCTCCGCGAGCTTTCGGGCCGCCCGTCTGCCTCGGTGGGGCAACCAGCGTTTACCCGGCCGTTGACCACAGTCGTTCCGGTGCCGCAGACGACGAACCCGTTTCCGGCAGATGACCTCCCTCCGGAAGAAGACGAATTCGACATCCCCGCATTCCTAAGACAGAGGAGTTGACGTATATGAGTTTGATTATTAATGACGCCCATGCTACCTGTCAGGATTGCGAGGGAGAGGAAGGGTTGCTTCGCGGTACTCTTCAATTAGAGGTTGCTAACTGGGCATTTGTCACAACGAATGCAGATGTGTCAGGAGAGTTATTTAATTTATGTAGGGGCCATCATAGTACAAAACGCCGTTTTTTTGATGGAGTGCCACAACACCTACGTTTGAGGTATATGCTCCTTCTGGAGAGCTAATAGGATCGCTCTTGCACGTTGCGGGGTATGCAAGTAGTGCTATTATGGAAATAGTAAACGAAGATTACGCTCATCAATATATGGATGAAGTGCGAAGAGTTCAACGAGAACACGGTTATTAATAGCAGGACTTATGACGTATCACAAAATTATGCACGTGCATAATTTTGTGATGAGTGGGAGAGATTAAGGTTTTTGAGCGATTCTGGTGAGGGGAAAAGCGGTGAATCGGGTATACTGAGAAGGTATGGTTCGGTATCATTGGACGCTGAAGTTTTTGCTCTGTTGGGTTATCGTTTTATCTATTCTCTATTCAACTCTCTCTATACTCCGTCACAATCATTTTCAGTCCGGAGGATTTGATTTGGGGATTTATGACCAGGCGGTGTGGCAGTACGCGCACTTCCAGTGGCCGTACAATACGATTAAGGATAGATTCATCCTCGGCGACCATCTCACATTAACACTCCCACTCCTCGCCCCTCTTTTTTGGTTTTGGAGTGATGCACGGATGCTCCTCATTTTTCAGGCTGTTTGGGTAAGCTTTTCCGCGTTCGCTATCTACAAGATTGCTATTTTACGATTGACAAACATAACGCGGTCGCGGTATGTTTGTCAATGGACGGCGTTTTGTTTGGCGATTGTTTATAGCCTCTTTTATGGCATCCAGTACCTCGTTTTTTTTGATTTCCATCCGGTGGCGATTGGTGTAGGGCTTCTGGCGTGGACCGCGTATTTTTTAGAATCCGGAAAAAACCGTTGGTTGGTGGCTTCAGTCGTGTTGCTTCTCTTGACACAAGAAAATATGGGGTTGGCTCTCGCATCACTTGGGTTTATCTACCTTTTTTATAAGAAACCCCGTCGCGTTGCGATCGTGTTTATTATTTGCGGTGTAGGATATAGCCTTTTGGCGTCTAAAATCATCGCGGTTTTTTCTCCGAGTGGATTTCAATATTGGCCGCAAATATCACATAATCCGGTAGTTATCTTTCAGCAGTTTTTTGATCAGCAGGAAAAACGCCAGGTCTGGTGGTATACTCTCGCGACGTTTTCTTTTTTTCCCTTGTTGTCTCCCGGCGCTATCCTGGCAGTTTTTTTTGATCTCGCACAGTATTTTGTGACCGGTCCGGAATTTAGCCGCATGTGGAGCCCATTTATGCATCACCGGGCAACACTGGGGGTGTTTTTGGCGCTTGGGACGCTTGATGCGCTTGTATTTCTCAAGCAGAGAAAGATCGCGCCGCAGCGGGTAGCGGTGGTGCTTTTAGGAGTCGCTTTAGTCCTCCAATATGTTTGGCATTTACCACTCAATAAGCTGGTTAAAGCAGAGTACTGGAAGGAAGAGACCTGGATGGTAGATAATCGTGCGCTACTGGCATTGATTCCTGCAGGAGCGGCGATTGCCACACAGCAAAACTTCGTATTTCACCTTTCACACCGAAATCAGATTTATCTCGCTTGGCCCAGGGTGCATGATTTTGCGGATAAACCGTGCGGGCAAACGAGTTGCTGGTGGCTGGATTTTGACAAGAAAGCTGAATATCTTGTGGTTGATACCCGGCCCGATCAGTGGCTCACCCAGATTTTAGAAACCAACGACCATTGGCAGGAGGCGATGGGAAATATGGAGAAGACGGGAAAGATTAAACTTCGAGACAAAATGAAAGATGCAAGATTGTACCAAGTTGTCTATTAGCGAGGCCCACTAAATACTCCTTCAGATATTGTTTTCGCATTATCAGGTATTTCCGGAACAGCTAACCCATGAACTCTGCAATAGATTTCTATCGCAGCTGTCGCAGACATCGGTGATATTCCTTCACCAAGAGCAAAAGGATTAAGTAATTCTAAGATTTCTTTTCCGTGATCCGGACCGACCCCCAATATTCGAGCTGCTACGCCTCGCCACTGTGCTTGACTCCTTTCGTCCAGACGCACTTCAGCGCTTGCGTCATAGCCAGCCGCTGACATAAGAATAACTTGTGAAGCGGCGTCAGTTTCTGGACTGTGATCGAATGCGCTCGGCGTTTGAGGATCTTTATCTGTTGGTAGCATATTGGGCTCCCTTTTGACCGTTTGGAAGATTCTACCTCTCTCTCTGCTTTTTTGTCAAGGGGTACACAAGGCATTGTAATTCCCCAGCGATTATGTCCTACGGCATTCCCCAGCGAAAATGTCCTATGG
>JBBTUC010000077.1:0-14765 GCA_038078675.1 Patescibacteria group bacterium | reverse complement strand
CTGTCATTCCCCACCGATAATGTCCGGTTGATTCCCCAGGGATTTTGTCCTATATGAACCAGATTGACAATGTCTGCTCTTGTCTTGGCTGTCATTCCCGCGAAGGCGGGAATCCATGGTTGAGGTTTCTCTATGCTCCGCGATCCTTATCGCGCTTCGCTTGTCCGGAATGACATATAACCATAGGACATTTTCGCTGGGGAATGCCGTAGGACATAATCGCTGGGGAATTACACTAGATAACCACCCCTTGACTCTAAAAGTTAGAAAGTTTATAATATGGAAATATAAACATATGGCACCGCAACTCATCCCTAGTACCAGACAGGAAGAATGGTTAAAAATCCTTGGTAAAGGCATGGTTACCATCCCGAAGAAATGGCGGGACGATCTCGGAATTGTCGAAGGTGATATTATAAAAGCCACGAAAAACGGGGGTAACGTCGTACTTTCCTCACCCAAGACGCACGCCGTCCCCTACCGCATGTATACTGACGACGAAATCAAAACATTCATTAAGGATGACCAAATCTAAGATTTTTTTTGACGCATCGATTATCATTGCGGCAATCCTTTCCCCTACCGGCGGTTCTGCCAGACTCCTCAAATTTGCAAAAAACAGGACCATTGTCGCTATCACCTCGCAAACGGTCATTGATGAAGTCACCGATCATACAGAAAAAATCCATAAAACTTCTCAAGAAATCTCCCTATATATTAAAGAGTCCGGCTTGCTTGTTCGGGAACGGGTAACCCAAGTAGAGATAGAAAAAGTTTCAGGAATCGTCGATTCGACGGATGCGCACCTCGTAGTGGGAGCACGAGGAGCCGCGTGTCAATACCTGGTCACGCTTGATAAAAAACATCTTCTCAGGGCCGGTGTTCGTAAAAACGTTCTACCCCTCCAAATCGTCAATCCAAAAGAACTCCTGGAAAAACTCGTCTGAGTTAGTATGAAAAATTTATCTCCCGACGAGCGGAAGCTCATTATCATCCAAGGGTTTAACTTTCTGGCTTCTTCCCTCGCCGGGATATTTGTCACGGTTTTTTTCTTTGCCCATGGGGATTTGAAAGTGACCACGCTTTACAATATTGCGGCATTTGCGTCTATGACCTTCTTTTTTGGATCATCAGGATTACTCCTGCGGTATTTCTCTTCCGGAACGCTTATGAAGGTGAGCTTGGTGGCAGGTTCACTTTTTTATCTCCTGTTGTTTTTTCTAAAGGAAAATAGCATCTCATATGTTATCCCGCTTGGCATTCTCTCCGGCTTTTCCGGCGGAATCTTCTGGGCGACGTACAATCTTAATCAATACATCCTCACCCACTCCGGTAACCGGATATCGTACTTTGGTTGGGGTGGGGCAATATTTAATCTTGCCAATCGCTTGGGTCCTGCTGTTGGGGGCCTGATCATCACGCTTGTGAGTAAAACGTCTTTAGGAATTACGAATGGATATCTCGTGTTATTTTTTCTGGTTGCCCTTATCAATGGTATTACCATATGTATTATTGGTAAACTTCCTTCCCATGGTGATCTGCAATTTTCCTATCACCACATCTGGCAAAACCGGCGGAGTAAGCGCTGGAAGCTTGTCCTGGGCCAACAAGCTGCATTGGGTTTATACGATGTGGCAATGGGCACGGTCACCGGTATTTTGCTCTATGTCATTTTGAAAAACGAAGCGGAGTTGGGATTGGTTTTGACGATTTCTTCCGCATTTGCCATGATTGCCAGTCTCTATGCGATCCCGCTTCTAAAAAAACACCCCTCTGCTTTTTGGATAGGCAGCATCGGGTCTGCTGTTTCCATTATTATGTTTGCGTTATTTCAATCACCTGTGGGGGTCTGGTTGTTTATTATTATTTCAGGCTTCACCGTACCAATGTTGAGCAATAAATTGTCGACGGTTTATTTTGGCGCGTTAGACGAGGAAAAGGGAAGCTGGCAACAGAAGTATCATCTTCTCCTTGAACGTGACATTATTTTAGGGATTTTTCGAACAATAAGCTACGTCGGACTTTTTGTTTTGCTTGGGTTTGGGCCGGAAATTCAATTGGCAAAATCGTGGTTATTTTTCTTACCCATCATGCCAATACTCATCGGATTTTTGATCAAAAAATCCATTGCCGCTTAACGGATTGTATCAAACAGCTCTCCTGCCGGGAAAAAAAGCGTGTCAGCAATGTCGCGGACATCGGCAAAGAGCATGATGAGGCGGTCAACTCCCACGGCAATCCCGCCGGATTTCGGCATACCGGCCTTTAGCGCTTCTATAAAATCCATATCAATCGGATGATTCACTTTCCCTAGCCGCTTTCGCTCCTCATGTTCCAAGTGAAACCGGGCAAGCTGCTTTTTCCAATCAGTAAGCTCTGTATAGGCATCCCCAAGCTCCAAGCCCTCGATGTAAAATTCAAACCTCTCGGCAAACCTGGGGTCGGATTCTTTTCTTTGGGATAGGGCGGATAGAGCAAATGGGTAATCGTAGAGGATCGTCGGCTTTCCCCGTCCTAAGTGCGGCTCGACTTCATTGAGGAAAATCTGATCAAATAATTCTTCCCATCCGTCTGTACCCCTTACCGTATACCCCTTCTTTTTAGCAAGCGGCGCGATAGTTTCCTTTGTAAAAGCGCGGGTGAGATCCATCTTCGCATATCGTCCAAACGCCTCTACCATGCTCAGGCGCTCCCAGGGAGCAGTCAGGTCAACCGTCTTGCCCTGATAACGAAGCGTCGTCGCGCGGGTCGTGCCAGACTCGGGTTTGGAACGAAGAAGATACGTGTTTATGAGGACAAGGAGTTCCTCGCAGTCTACCATAATATCGGTATAATTTGCCTTCACCCGATACCATTCAAGAATCGTAAACTCCGGGTTATGGGTATGGCTCATATCTTCAGTGTTACGGAAGCTTTTTGGGAGAGCAAAGCAGTTACCGATACCGGCAACCAAAAGTTTTTTAAGAAATAGCTCAGGGGACGTGGGAAGAAATGCGCGCTTGGGATTCCGATGCCGGTCCAAAAGCGTGGTTTCGAAGATATCAAGATACGACTCCGGCGGCAAACTACCGGTTAAGTACGGGGTTTCTACTTCATGAAAGTTCCGATCCAAAAAAAACCGCCGGATAGCGGTCAGTACTTTCTCCCGTACAAAATACCGTTCCCAGAGGTCAGGATGGTTTTTAAGCTTTTGCCAGGTTTTCATAACAATACTACCAATATCAAATACTACCAATTTCCAATACTACCAAAAAACCAGCTATTTCGCTTTTGTATTAATAATGATCTTGCTGATAATCTTGATGAGTTCCTCGCTCTCACTAATAAGATTCGTTAGTCTTGCGGTCAGCTTGGGATAGAGTTCGGCGATAATACGAAGCCAATAACGGGTTTCCTTCAATTCTTTCCGGACAATCGTACAAACATGCAAAAAATCGTTCTTTGTCGATGTCCCATCTGCTTCATTATCATTGGCTCCTACAGAGGTAAGTGACCTGGCGTACTGATCAATAATTATTTTTGCCTCAATTGTTCTTGGAAGATAAGGAATGACCTTTAATCCCCGCGTGATAAAGCGAAATATGCGCTCATGAATATCGAACACCTGATTCATTACCCCTGATTATACTCGTTTTTCTTGGTAGTATTGGTAGTATTTGATGATTGGTAGTATTGGTAGTATTAGAGAAAGCGAAGTATCTTCGCTTTCGTTTTGAGCTCATTAAACCACGGTTGGAGCTTCTCGCCGATCTTACTATCCAAGATCGCTTGTTTTGCCTCCACCCGGAGTGACGCCTCTTCGGTGGCCACAAGTGTTGCCCTGTTACTGGCGATAAACATATCGATATCATCCTGGGTAATCACAAGATCTTTCCCTAATATTTTCTGGACGGTAAGTTGCAGGGTAATTTGCCGGTCAAATTCTTCTTTGGAAAGTCCCTGAATCTTAAGCAACTCTTCAAGCGGCATCCCGCTGCCTAGTCCCTTAACTATTTCCTCTTCACGACTCTTGATGTCGCCGGAAGAAACGCTTATATTCTGTTTTTTGGCCTCGTTTGCAATCAATTGTTCGCTTATCATCCCTTCGAGCGTCTGTTTGCCGTACCGGTCTACCAAAACCCGATTTAACTCCCAGCTGAAGACCGGCTTGCTACCAACTACAGCCGCAAGAAACACAGATTTGTTTGCAAGGACGAGCGCAAGTAAAGCAAGCAGTCCGACAGCCATATAAAGAAGCTTTGTATTAAACTTTGGGGTAACGACCACGGAGGGTATCTCTTTATGTATCATTGATTGTTTATTCACTGTAGTTTTTTTCTGCACGCGTTTTTGGGTTGCCATATGTTCTCCTTTCACTCACTGTCAATATCGCCAAAGCATACCACAGACACTCCTCAAGTACAATCCACCAATGAAGGTTACGTCCTCGATGCCGGACAGAGCTTATCCAAAAAACAATGAGCGCAGTCCGGATTCTGAGCTTTGCAGGCGGCGCGGCCGTGATCGATGAGGAGATAGGTCAATTTAAACCAGTCAGCTTTGGGTACCACCGCCATCAGTTGCTTTTCTATCTTTACTGGATCAGCGTCTTTTTTGTAATCAATCCTTCGACTACGCTCAGGACTGACAAATGTCAGCTCCTTTTTTCCACCAATTTTATTTACATCAACAAGTCGCAACCGCTGGCTTAGCCGGATGACATGAGTGTCAACCGCGATCCCCTCCACTACCCCGTAGGCATTTCCCAGCACGACGTTTGCGGTTTTGCGGGCGACTCCCGGGATCGTTAACATCTCCGGCATCGTCCTGGGAATTGCGCCATTAAATTTTTCTTTTATAAGTTTAGCCGCCGCGAGGATATTTTTTGTCTTATTGTGGTAAAAACCGGTCGACTTGATGTCCTGTTCAAATTTTTTTGGGTCAGCATTTATATAATCCGTGAGCGTTGGGTATTTAATGAAAAGCTTCGCCGTCACTTTGTTGACTATCACGTCCGTACATTGGGCAGAAAGGATGACGGAAACCAAAAGCTCCCAGGAATTTCCATACTTCAGAATGATTTGTGCATGAGGGTAATTCTTTTTGAGGAGTTTGAGGATCGTTTCCACTCTTGCGCCGTCCTTCATATTTTATTACACTATACCATAGATGAAATTTCAATTCCCGCACTTTTCCCATCGAATTCCCTCACGACTCTTTTCTAGCCTGGAAATGCTTTTTTTATGGGCTTTTTTGATTGGACTCGTGACCGTAAACCTTATTTCTGTTCAAAAAGGCCGTCCGAGCTATTGGAATAAGCTCATGATGCTTTTTGAAGCACCTCTCTCCGTGCCACGCCACGTCGATCTGGCTTCTCTCCTCTGGCAACGAGGGGACAAACAGGAGGCTCGCGATGTGCTTGGGGTTTCGACAACATCCTTAGAGACGCTTGCCAAATGGGAACAGGAAGAGAAAAAAATTGAGGAACAATATACTTTCTGGCAATCCGTAGCAAGCACTCGCCCCGACTACCGCGATGCATTCATCACGCTTACATCTCTCGCTTATCAACTTGGTAACATCGACGAGGCGCACACTTGGCTTGCAAAAGCCGTAACCCTCGACCCAAACTCTCTTCCTGTCCAAAAACTTCGTGGGTATCTACAATAACTATAAACGGGGAACAGCTACTCGCTTTTCTTCCCTGCCTTGCCGGCAGGCAGGTCTTCTTTTTCCGCCTGAGGCTTCCCTGCCTTGCCGGCAGGCAGGTCCGCGGAAGCCTCGCCTTCTGTCTTTTTAGCTTCTCCCGCCTCTCCTTCTGCGCTTGCTGCTGCCACCTCTGCAGCTTTTGCAGCTTCGGCAGCCGCTTCCGCTTCTGCTTCCCGGGTCACGAGCGATCCGATCTTTACCACCGTTAACGCACTATCAGAGAGCACGGTCACGCCTTTGGGTATACGAAGATCTCCAACTTGCACCTCTGCATTCACGTCGATGAGCCCCCCTACATCAACTTCGATCTTTTCCGGTAGATCCGTCGGAAGCGCTTCTACTTCAATCTCATCTAAGATATGTAAAACAACGCCTTTCTTCTGAGTGACCGCCGGCGATTCACCGATCGTCACAAGGGGTACATTCGCACGAACTTTTACCTTAAGGTCGACCTGATGAAATTCAACGTGAAGAATCGACCACGTCACCGGATCCTTTTGGACGTTATGGATAAGCACCGGACGAATGGAACCTTCAACGGAAAGATCAACAAGCCCCGTCTCCCCTACTTCATCATAGGTGTGTGCGAAAGCATCAGCCAGCACCGAAACTGACACGCTTTTCACGTTCTTCCCATATACAGTGGCGGGTATTTGACCAGCGACGCGTAATTTTTTCACCTTGCGTCCGAGTGATTCCCGCTTAGTGACAATAAGTGTATGTTTCTTCATTGGCTAGCAATAAATTGAACAGAGAAGGTCTCCGTATGATTGAGATCCTTATTGTAGCGGAGTTCCCGTGCGTTTGCAAGAAACCCCGCGACGCGGGCATTTTCCGTTTCGTGCTCGTTATTGCCAATTGCCTGCCATTTCGCGGGGTAGCCGATAGTAGCGTCGAGAGTCGTTTGGGTAGTTCCAGGTTGTTTTCGAATCTGTAATATAAATTCGCCCTTATTGTCGTCAAAAACAAAAAGTTTCCCTCTCCGATAGATAATTGTAATTTTTCGCGGAACATTTGCTGGTGGCACGTCAAATGCCACTCCGACACTCATCAAGTTTCCCTCAGACATCTCCGTGTCCCGGTATGGCAAAACCAGTGGGTCGAGATGCTTCGTAGGTCTTTTGGGAATCTCGTTCCCGTCGATGGTAATGGATAGTACCAGAGCATCCTCGGGAAGATATGCCCGGAGATACGTCCGGTACACGCCCCCTCCCATAAGCACAGCATCATCTACTGACGCGTTCTTGAAGAGAACCTCAACCGTACTATCGATTACGCCTTCTTCGCTTACATCTGTTCGTACTTTTATTGATCGCGCGATATATGCGTTGACCTTATTTACGCTCATGTTTGCTTCTACCAGTCTGACCCTCTCTACAGTACAAGATGGTTCACAGGCAAGCCGCCCGTCGATTCTTCCTGTCCATCCTGCATTCTCGGCAAGTGCCTGTGACTGGCTATCGGGAAACCAAAACTGTATATCCCCCGACTCGAGCGCATTGCCCATCGCACGGGATAACCCCAGGATGTCTGTCGCGACTCCTGAGGAAAGTTTTGCAATAATTGCAACGGTGAGACTCGATAAAAAATCTTTTTTTTGCGTAGATCCGGGGAAAAAATCAGCTTTGGTATAATAGAGTGACTTACCAAAAAAATTGTCTTTGGTAATCCGATCATTATAATCAGGGAGATCCAATGGGCCGGTAACGTCAAGAAGTTCGGTAAGAAAAGGGACGCTTACCGCTATCACCCCGTCAACGTTGTCCCCGGTTTCCTTTTCGTAAAACCACGCGGCACGCTCTCCGCTTATCCGGAAATCCGGATCCCAATTGCTGTCACGAAGATACCAATGTTCCTGGTTGAGGAGATCTTTTATCGGGACAGGCGGGTCCACATGTCCTTTGAGTTGCCCGTCGAGCGCATAAACATCCTGCACGGCAAAATCGTTGAGAAGCCCGTCGGAAACAGTCACGAGCGCTATGCTTCCTATAAATCCACCCGTAGGACGAAGCTCCATACTGTTTTGAAGGGTGAGAAGATACGTCTTCTTTCGATCGAATCCAGCAGTTGCCCGGTAAAGCGCTACTAATTGCTGCATCACTCGTGTAGCAGCAAGACTCCGGCCGAGCTCCTTTTGTAAACGACCAATCAAGCGCTGACTGATCGGTAACGCAAGAGGAAACCCGTTTTCACCCGTAAGAATCCGTAGTTCTGCCTCTGCAAGTCCCAGACGATTGGTAAGTTGCTCCAGAGCCAACCGCGTTCGGTCCACGACAACAAGTAGTGAAACAGCATTTGTCGCGGGTTCTTTTCCGGTCATGATCAATGGTGCCAAATGCCCGCTCTCGCGCAGAAGTGTAGTCCCCGCAAGTTCACTTGCCACAATGTCTGCAACAATACTTAACACACGTTCCTGGCTTCTGACGACTGATCCTAAACGCGCCACTCCAAGCGGTAACGATAGAAAACCTAAAGCACCTCTTGCCTGTGCAAGCCAATAGGAAGTTATGTTCGTGACGGTAGCAATATGCGTAGTCTTGCCCATCCCTATCTCTCGATATCCAATCCACTGAACTCCGGCAACCATAAAAAGACTGACCATATACCAAAGAACCGGTATAAAAATTATAGATAAAAATAATAGAGCGAACTTCATAAAATATAGGAACGGTCTCTTCTGACGAAGTTTTCTGTGGTGAGGCAATAACTCGTGGTGCTTATTCTTTGGGTGTTCATGTTTTTGGGGCATATTTTCTGAATAGAGATCCGGAGTGGTATGCGACACCCTGGCGCTATCCCCACGAGGCGATTCTTCAACGAGTATATTGTTGTTCATCTCACCCATGAGACTATCGGAGTGGGATACATGTTCATGATCGTGCTCAAAAATATTCCCCTGGCCTGTAAAAAAGAAAGCGAATATCTGCGTAACCTCACGTGTGGAAAGAGACAGGGAGGAAGTGACGGCAATTTTTGCATGAATAGTGGACAAAACGTCGGGAGAGCTATTTTTGGTTGGCACAAAGAGCACGACAAAAGGATAAACGTCGTGTACGTCAACGTGTTCGAGGCATTCTTTCACAAAGTCCTTATCACCACAAATAATGTGGTATGTTTCTAAAATAGAAGACTTTCTATTCAAAACCACCGCGCAGCCGTTTGCCTCAAGGTATTCCCGTAGAGGAAGCGACTGTGCGAGGTCCTGGGCGTCAATGCGCGCAATAGGAAGATCCAATGATTCTACATTCACACTCGACGGCGCGGGCTGTTTCATAGTCTACGGGAAATGCGGTATCTGTATTATGGCAAATAGCTGGGGCGAAAACAACGGACACCAAGAGCGTTCGAACAGCTATTTCACAACAACGAGACATGAGGAGCCCCATCCAGTGCTTGATTGACGAGGTAATCCGCCCTTCTATTCTGCTCTCTTGGAACATAGGTATAGGTCACCGCTCCCCCAACCTCATGCTCAAGCATGCGAACATCAAAAAAGAGTTTCCGTAAATTCGGATCTTTTACTTTAAAGACACCGTTAAGCTGCTGCACCACCAGATTTGAATCGAGACAAAAATGAATTATGTTTTTTTCTTTTGCCATTTCGTTGGTCATTGTGATTTGTGATTTGAGATTTCGCAGTGCCTCCAGCACTGCGCTGTACTCTGCCACATTATTTGTCGTCTCCCCTATCCTCTTACTTATTTCAATGGTTTTTTGTTTCTCATTTGGCATTTGGCATTTATCATTTAGCATTTTAATCACCACCCCTACCGCTGCCGGTCCCGGATTTCCTCTCGCTCCCCCATCGGTATGTACAATAAATTTCATAATCTACAAATCTGCAAATATACAAATCTACAAATGAAAAACAATTAACAAATTTAATCATTCTAGCATTTCATCATTCATTTGCATATTTGTAGATTTGTCATTTGTAGATTCCTTCGTTACTTCTGTAGAATACCGGAGCGCCGTACGAAGATAAAGACTCGACAACAGTAATACTAACCCTTCAGACCCCACGGTAATCCAAGCAGCCCCTATGGCTCCGTATCTTGGAATGACCAGGACATCCGATACAATCGTGAGTGCCATCAGAGCTCCATAGATAACGGCGAGCGTAATTTGCTTGCCGAGGGCGATAAGCGCCCACATCACGAGACTTGAGAGAAAAAAGAACGGAAGTCCAAGCGTAAGGATTCGTAAAAGTGGAATACTGGGAGCAAACTCCGGACGAATGTACATTAGGAGTGGAGCAGCAAACCACACGGCGAGACTTAAGACGAAGGACGTAAGACATAAGATGATACAGGATTTATTTAATAGTTTCTTCGTTTCATACGTCCTACGTCCTACATCCTGAGTCATTTGCTGTGCAAGCAGTAACGGATACACACTATTCATAAAAAACGTCGGGATGACGATGGGTAACTCAAACATCTTATACGCAAGTCCATAAAATCCTACTTCACTTGTAGAGCGGGTAAGGGCAAGAACAAAACTGTCTATCCGGAAGTATACCTGATTAAAAAGAAGCGTCAGTCCCAAGGGGAGAGCGGCCATAAAAAGCGCTTTTCCGACTCTTCGGTCAAAGGATATACGGATTGGACCCTCTGTTTGGCGGACAAAAAAAAGAGAAACTATTGCCGTAACACATAAACCCAGGAGTAGGGAAGTCGTGACACCGATAACGCCAACACGGGAAGACAATCCGTACACGGTACCCCACACAAGCACAACCGCAACAATGTTTCCTATGGTCAGGGCAAGAGTCGCGAGATCATACCGCAATCGTTTTTGAAATATGACGTTTGCCGAAACTATCAGTCCCTGTATGAGTATAGTGGGGGTGAAAAGAATAATCCCGAGTCGAACCAGTCCCGTATACCCTTGGGTTTCTCCCTGCGGGAGAAACGATAAGACCGCAATAGCGATAAACATGAGAACTGCACCGCCCACGACACGCATCCCCAAGAGCGTTGCCCAATCTGATTTCCGTTGAAGATACACGGCGTTAAGGCCAAAATCGACAAGGAGATAGAAGAAAGCAACAAACGTAGTAATTTTCGTAAAATCTCCATACCCCGGTGCCCCAAATTCCCGGGCGATGAGAATACTAACCAGGAGCATCACCCCACTGCCGACCACTTTCCCTAAAAGCTGACTTAATGTATTCCACGCGACCTTCCATTGAGTGAGTGACATGGGGCTTAGTGTACAAAAGTGAGACTCATCCCCGCAAGTACCGTAAACATTAGCTGTCCCTGCTGGAGCGTGAGTGGGTAGTGATCGACGAGGCCTAACAAAAGAATTATGAATAATGAAGTATGAATTATGAATATTTCTTTTGTACTGTTTTTTCCATAATTCCTGATTCGAAATTCATAATTCAATCGCCACGCTATCCATAGCACGATCAACCCAATTCCAACAATGCCCATTTCCGATAACAGTAAGAGATAAATATTATGCACTGGCTGCAAAAAATAAATCGTCCGCGTGGGGAGAGCCTCCGGCAACCGCACCAAAAAATTTCCTAAGCCCACACCAAAGAGGGGAGAGGATTGCCACAATTTGATTGCAGCATCGTTTAATTGCTGGCGGACGACCACTGATTCTTCTGTTGACGTAAGACGTAAGACGTAAGACGTAAGAATAAACACAAATAAAACGATGCCCAAAACTCGTAATTTATGCTCCACGTTTCTTGCAATCGCGATAGCGATTGCAATTGTCCCCACAACAATCGCGCTCCGGCTAAACGTCAAAAGAAGCGCGGTGATTCCAACGAGAATAACGGTTCCATAAAAAAGTTTTATTTTCTTCTTTAGGTTACCTAGGATACTTAAGTAACGTAGTACTATGAGCAGCAGCACTGTCGCCAAAAATCCGCCGAGGACATTGGGGTGGGGGAAGGTGGCATAAGGACGAAGGAGCTCCCGCCCATACCAATCAATCCGTGCAATTCCCGGAGTCCCGGCATTAAACGTTCTTTCCCCCAACCACCACAGCAGGCCGCCGGCGGAGTGCTGCAAAAAAAAACTGCGCTATCGCGAGAACCGATGAGTAAAAAACGCCGATAGATAAGGGAATAATGATAGTTGACAGCTTTGGTTTGGTCCGGACTATATACCAGCCTAGCAAAACAAATTCTACGGCCTTCAACCATTTATATATAGCTACGGGTTTATTGACCGCAAAAAAAACATTGATCGCAATAAAAAGAAGTGTCACGATGATTGCGAATCTGACTTTACGTATCTTGTCATTGCGAGGAGTCTTCGACGAAGCAATCTCACATTGATATGAGATCGCGTCGCCATCAGAACGGTCTCGCGATGACAGAAACCAACTAATCATTATAAAAACGATAAGTATGTCAGTCAGATAAACCGTCGGTGCAAGATAATCTACTCTTCTCCCGAGCACCCCTGCCCAATCCGGCCAGAAGTGAAACCCGAGTTGAGTGGGAAGAAAAAGAAGAAGAATCCAAAAAAACCGTTGGTGCCAGTGTTTCATTTATTTCAATCTTTTTCGTCCTTGGGGAAGATAATTTGACCCGCTGATAACCTTCTTTCCGGTTTTCTGTTCCAGCTCCATCCTGGCATTTTTAGCAACTTTTCCGCCTTTTTTCGCTGGAATTTTATTTTCTTCCAATCCTTTAGACATCATCGTTTCCGCAATTTGTCGTGTTGAAAGTTCTGCAAGAGCCGTAAAAACTAATTCTGCGTCCGTCATGTGGTCACGCAAGCTTTCTGTTTTAAGATGTTTCAGCGCTTTATGTTCCCGTACGGACACATCGCTCCATTCTTCGTGGATGATGTTTGTCAGTATCGCATACTCATCCTGCTCTGTGACTTCGTTATTTTTCCAATAATCCGTCAGTTTGTTGCGGATTTCCTGCCCCATCATTCTTTGTTGTATCCACTTTTGGTTCCTGCCCATTCTTTGCCAATTTGTTCTGCCTCTATTGATGGATTTTTCCGGATCAACCGTTTCCTGAATTCTTTCATAGCCGACTTTGGCCAACCATAATTTTATCGGTTCGGCTTTGGGGCTGGGTACGGATTGCACTAATCGCAAAATTGTTTCCACATCGGCGGCGTCTGTTTCTCTCATTTTTCCGTCTTCCGCCTCCATCTTCAACCGGTTACAATTTGTAACCACTTCGCTTCCTTCTTTGCTTAATCGGTTTTTTAACACTTTCCAGTAATTTCTGGAGAGTTGAAAATCTGCTTGACTTGTTAAAACCGCGATGATGTCCACCACCGAAAAATACCATTTTTCCTGCCTTTCGTCCCACTTTCTGCGAATCTTCCTACCTTCAAAAATTGCTAATTTGGCTTGTTTCCTAGTTTTCATATAAATTCATTGAGGAATTAACGGCAAATGGTGTTTATACGCATTATCTTTCATCCGCTTCATCACCTTCTCAACAGTGGCTCGATCATACCCCTTCAGGACTACTTCATCAATGGATTGCTTCTTATCGACAATCGTTGCGAGAATCTCATCCGCCTCTTTGTAGGTAAATCCAAATTCGTCCTCATCCGTCTGCCCCTCCCACAGTCCTGCCGTCGGAGTTTTCAATAGAATCTGTTCTGGTAATTCGAGTTCTCTTGCCAGTTCGTATACCTGTGTCTTAAACAAATTTTGCAGAGGCTCAATGTCACTGGCCTCGTCCCCAAATCGCGTAAAGTACCCCAAAAGATACTCCGTCTTATTTTCTGTACCAACTACCAAGGCATTTCGTTTCTTCGCAGCATCATAAAGGAGTATCATCCGCACCCGCGCCATGATGTTTCCGCGGCGGACGCGGTCCATGGAGAGATCAATGGCAACGATTGGATCAACAAGTGGTTGGATATTTATTTCTGTCATGTTGACCGGGGGAATCCCGAGAGTTTTTGCCACGAGCTGCGCATCAACAACTGTTTGAGGATTGAGGTTGCCGTAGGGAAGAAGTAGGGGATAAACGTTTTCGCAGCCCAACGCCCGCACCGCCAACGCCGCACTAGTACTTGAATCCACACCACCGGATAAGGCAACGATTGCCCTCTTAAATTTGGCTGTCTCAAACGAGGTTTCTATGAATTGAACAAGCGCTTTCACCATATTTTATAGTTTCACTTGTCGAAGCCGTGTGTTGGGAATATACATACGACCCGCTTTAGCTACCTTTTTCCCATTCACCTTCACCACGTCGGCGGTGAAATCATTATTCCCATGCACAAGTGCCGACCCCACGCCGTACCCGCCAACGGGTGTTTTTTCTTTTTCAAACATGCGCACCTTCTCTTCAGTAAATCCGCCGGACACCAGTATGTTAACATGGGTGTATCCCGCACGGTCCAGCGCCCGTCGCACGAGACAGACAAGAGTTGGGTTCACGCCGGGAGATGATGCGGAAACATCGGTCATATCTCCGGCTGTATCAAGCCGCACGCCCCACAATTTTTTTCCAAGGAGCTTGGCAACGGCAAGGGCCGTCCCCACGCAATCATTATCAAAATCGACAAGCGCAACGATGTTTGTGTCTTTTATGTGTTTGGCAAATCGTTGTGTTGCCCTTGGGGTATCACCGCCACTCACGGCGATGAGCGCGTGGGGAATAGTCCCGATGGGAATCCCTTTCCATCGCGACGCATGGGCCTGGGTGCACACGCCCGCCGCCCCGCCTAGGCGGGCCGCATACCCGTCGCCTTCCTGATTGCAAAAATCATCAAAGCGGTCAGCGAAAAAAAACACCGGCTTGCCCTTCGCGGCTTCTACTACGCGACGCGTGTTCGTCGCAACCATGGTGCGTCGCGCGAGGATACCCAAATAGAGCGGCTCAAGGTGGGCAAAATATACATACGGCCCGGTGATATGCATGACCGGCTCACGACTTCGGATGGTGTCACCGTCAGAAAGCGTGGATACGGTAAGTGTTTGTTTTTTTGTAATCCATCGATTGTCGCGCCAAATCCCCACCGCGACACGAAGAAGTTCAATTGCTTCTCTCACGCCACACAAAACACTCTTGTCATTCCACTGAAACACTTGCATCGTGACAATCGTGTCATCGTGTTCCTGCT
>JBBTUC010000076.1:0-9949 GCA_038078675.1 Patescibacteria group bacterium | reverse complement strand
ACAGCTCGCTATATTCGCTTTGCCAAAGCAAAAAACCGGAGAGTCTCTGTTCACCTCCGGTGCGGATGATAAGTTCGGGATCAGGGATGCCGGAGGTATCGAGATATTGCTCAAACTCTCTTTCGGTAACTCCCCCTTTTCCCCCTCTTATTTTAAGAGGGGGTTGGGGGGCGTTAAAATATTTAACCATTGCACGAACAATTTCATCACGACCGCCATAATTAAGAGCAAAAATCACCGTAATTTTTGTATTATGTTTTGTTTTTTCTACTAAATCCGTAAGGAGCGTACGAAGTTGAGCATCAAATTTCGAAATGTCGCCAATAATCCGGACCTGCACTCCCTTCTCATGCAAACGATTTCCTCGACTACGAAGGGTGCCCTTAAAAAGCCGCATGATCCCTTCTACTTCGTGTTTATCCCGCTTCCAGTTCTCCGTCGACCACGCCCAGAAAGTGATGAATTTTACACCCCGTTTCGCCGCATGTTCTATGAGAGGTTCTAAAATTTTATCCGTCACCCGCCTGTGGCCTTCAAGCGCCGGCAATCCCCGTTCCAGCGCCCACCGCCGGTTGCCGTCCATGATAATTGCAATATGTTGAGGGATATTGATTCCCATATTAAAATAGGTGCTCCTCCACAAGCCGTGCTCCCTGCGCTGGTTTGTTCACAATAATCTGCTGCACTCCGATAATCTTACTCGCCTTTTTGGAAACTATCTTTTCATCCTTCGCTTCGCAGATGAGGTGCACGTTGGGTCCGGCGTCAATGGTGAAATAGGCCGGTATCCCCTGCATTCTCCAGTCGCACACCGACCGGATGATATCCATCGTAGTACCATTCCAGTAATATATTGGCGGCTTTTGTGTCATGGCGACGGCGTGCATATTGATACAATCTTCTTCCATCAAGGCGCCAAGAAATTCTATGTCTTTATGAGCAAGAGCGTGCTTGATTTCTTTGATTCGATCAGGAATATTTCGAATTCTCTTGCCCAAAAAAGGGCTCGTGCGGACCCCATCCATGCCCTCCGTAGAACCTATTTTCTTTTGCGATTTTTGTACTACCACAACGATGTCCAGTAAATCCCAATGATTCTCCGGATACAGCGAATAAGCAAAAGACGTTTGCGAATTTTTTCCTTTCTGCCACTCTACAAACCCGTCCGGAATACTCCGACACGCCGAACCGGAACCGAGACGGGCTATAATCGTCAACTCTTTTTCGGAGAGTGTAAGTCCCAACGCCTCTACAGCGGCAACCGTTAGCGCAGCAAACCCAGAGGCAGACGATGCGATCCCAGCGCCTTTCGGAAAAAAATTCTTTGTCACCACTCTCGCGTGCCAGGAACTTCCGGCTCGTACGCGCACGCTATCCAAATGATTACACACTCTCAAGCTCTCCGATTGACTATCTTCTCGCGACCGCGATAAGATTGTCAATGCCTTTTGATCCATAAACTCAACGATATCCTCTCTGTAAGAAGGGGAGAACTCAACCGTAGTAGTCGTCACACACCCGCTCAAATTCATGGATATCGACGAGTTGAGCGGCAGGCGGAGCGCGTCGTCTGCCTTGCCCCAATATTTAATAAATGCTATGTTTGCCGGTGCGATAGCAGTAGCTTTCATGATTCTACCCTCACCCCTTCTGCATTCGGCAGGACATCTATTACCTGTCCACCTGCCTCGACAATCGCCTTTTGTATGGCTTCTCTCTTATCGTTTGGACCAAGGGCGATCATGCAGTCGCCTCCGCCGGCGCCGGAGAGTTTGGCACCCCAAGCTCCTGCCTTTTTTGCAGCGCTTATTAAAGCTTCAAGCTTCTCCGAACTCACTCCTAAATCACGAAGGTACTCCTGATTAAAATCCATGAGTTTCCCCACCCGTTCCCAATCGCCTTCAAGCATTTTCTGTTTTGCTCCATCTACCAATTTGGCAATTGCCTGAAAGATACGCTCCACTTTTTCAGGATTTTTTTCTTTCTTTTCGGCAACTTGTTTGATGAGTGTCGTCGTATCCGCTTTCACTCCTGTATATCCCACAATTAATGGCGCCTTTTCTATTGCTAAAGGATCGATGACTTTCCCTCCGGTAACAAAGTACAATGTTCCACCATAAACAGCCGCTGCCACATCAAACCCAGAACCTTTGCCTTGAATATCCAGAACCGTTTTATAAGAAAGATCAAAGATCTCTTTTTGCGAAAGATTTACGCCAAACAATTCTGAAAACGCATTAATCGCACACACAGTGGACGCGGATGAAGAACCAAACCCAAACTGCGAAGAAAATTCTGAAGACGTTTCAACCCGTACGCCCCCATTAATTGGATATTTTTGAAGAAAATTCTGAAGTGCAATCTCTACAAATTTCGCACCTTTGGGAATATCGCCTATGCCTATTTCAGTCAACGGTTTCTTGTACTCATGAACATCAACATCTGCGGCTTCAAGCTCAAAAGTCGGTTCATTAAGCGCCGTCACCTTTGCCTTCATCCGCTGGTCGACCGCTGTTGCAATGCACGGATATCCATACACGACGGCGTGCTCACCCAAAAGCATAAGTTTTCCGGGAGCACTGACTTTAATCATGTGCCTCCAGTCGTATCCCTTCTTCTCCGAGCCGAATTGGCAATGCCCCAAACTTTTCAGGGTCATGGTGGTAACAAAGTAAGTACCCGGCGCCTTCTGCCCTTCCCCCGCCACCGAGAATTTTTGCTGCCCCTCCGGCCTTTTCGATTTCCCTAATGAGCGGAATGACTTTCTTACTTACCACTCCCATTCCCTCAAGCGTTTTTTCGCCAACCCGTACCGCATCAATCAACTCTTCTTCGTTTCCCTCTTTGAGCGCAACCGTCACGCGTTTCACTTGCTGTTCATTAAAATCAAGAAGTTTCTGCATTTTTTCCGGCTCTTTTTGCACCAATTCTTTTACCAATGAAACCATCTCCCCCGTCGTTTCTTTCGGCCTGCCGGTGTTGATGAGAAAAAAATGATCCAGCGCGGCAGGAAGCTTGAACGGCAACTGCCAAATGCTTTTTAAAAATTCCAGCTCTTTGCGATACCAGATGAATCCGCCCATAGTGACGGTCGTATTGTCTCCGCCGGAAGGTAGCCCGTGCATTTTCTTCTCGACTTCATAGGCGATCTGGTTAATTGCGGACGGATTCCAAACTTTTTTAAGAAAATACGTGACTGCTCCCACAGTCCCAACTGCTACGGCAGCCGAAGACCCCAAATGGTAACCCGCCGGAATGTCTGACGCGACCGTAATCTTCATGGACGGAAGGCTAGCGAGTTTGTACTGCTGTTTGACAACTTCAACAGCATGACGGATATAATCGGACGGCTCACTTGACTTGATAACTAAGTTTTTTCTGTCATCCCCGCGCAGGCGGGGATCTCGCTTTGAAGAAATACTGGATTCCCGCTTTCGCGGGAATGACAGCGGGGGGAGTGCTTCCACGGTAACGCGCAAGCGAAGGTTAATAGCGGCAAGAAGCGCAGGCTTCCCGTAAACGACCGCATGCTCACCCATCAAGTATATTTTCCCCGGAACAGAAACGGTAATCATATCGGTTTCACTTTTATCCCATACGGGATCACGCCTTCAGTATTCGGCTTGATAATACGGCGAACAACGTTTGCTACTTTTTGTCCAGTTTTAAGATTTTGATCTTCCCAATCGACCAGTTGAGCCGTAATGCGGCCGCCGCCATCAAGCTCCACTAACGCCACAGGATAGGGTGCCTGATCGGAAAAATCAGCGGGAGGGACACGCACCGTGGTCCACGAGATAATTTTCCCGGTTCTCCCGAGCATTTCTCCTACTTTTTTTTGATTGCGCCAAAGTTTGACCGGTGATAACATATTATCTTTTTAAGATGTGTACTACTGCGGTCGCTCCGCTTCCTCCTACATTGTGCGCTAGCCCCATGCGCGCGCCCGCAACTTGCCTGGCTCCGGCCGTCCCCCGTAGTTGTGCCACAAGCTCGACCACCTGTTTTACGCCGGTAGCGCCAATCGGATGACCGCATCCCTTCAGACCACCCGATGAGTTGACTACCAACTTTTTAGCTTTCCCTAATGTTACTTCTCCCGCCTGTATCGCCCGGGCTGCACTTCCCTTGATATAAAACCCTAAATCCTCAAGTGCAAGAATTTCTGCAATGGTAAAACAGTCATGGGCTTCGGCCACATCAATATCCTTCGCCTCAATCCCCGCCTGTTTATACGCGCGCAAGGCTGCCTCCTTTGTTGCTTGCAATTCGGTTAAACTCGCCCGTTGGTCCAGACCCAACGTATCTGTAGCCACGCTAGAGGCAACTATTTTGACGCCTGACGCCTGACGCCTGACGCTTAAAACAAGCGCGCTTGCTCCATCGCTTATCGGTGAGCAATCTAAAAGTTTCAAGGGGTCGGCTACCTTATGACTTTTCAAAACAGCTTCAATCGTAATCGGTCTGTGAAATTGCGCGTTGGGATTGAGACTTGCATGATAGTGATTTTTGACGGCAACTGCCGCCATGTCTTCTTCTGTCGTACCAAACTCCTGCATATGCATGCGGGCGAGAATTGCGTAAAGCCCCGGAAACGTGCATCCGGCTGCGCGCTCCTGACTGCTCCCCGCACCCATGAGAGCTGTGGCCACGTCTTCCGGTTTGTGATCCGTCATCTTTTCTACTCCCAGAACCGCAACCGTTTCATATTGTCCTGATAAAATACCATTGACTGCCGTGTGGATAGCCAAACCCCCCGACGCACAGGCGCCTTCTATCTTAAACGCAGCTGCATTTGTAAACCCTAATTCTTCTGCAAAAAATGCGCCCAAGTGCTCTTGCCCACCCAACATGCCGGAGAGCATATTACCCACAAATAGTGCTTGAATTTGCCGCACTTCAATGCCGGCATCTTTCAGCGCGCCAAAAACAACTTCGCGGGCAAGGGCTCGAGGCGACACATCCCAGAGTTCACCAAACTTCGTATTCGCGGCCCCGATAATTGAAACGTTCATATGCACTCACGTCATCGCGAGACCGTTCTGACGGCGTGGCGATCTCATAACTGTATGAGATTGCTTCGTCAAAAACTCCTCGCAATGACAAACTAATACCAAAATCAAAGCCTTTATATTTTGTGCGTCTGTTTCAAATACTGCACATAGTCAATATATGTTTTTTGCTCCATATGTTGTTTTACTGACGACTGACGACTGACGACTGACGACTGGAACTGCCGCAACGCGGCTGTTGTTTTCCATACAAATCCGTCGCTGCCGGCCCCTGATCCGTAGGACACCATAAAAATCTTCTCTCCGGGTTTGGCAATATCCAAAACCGCAGCTAACCCTATCATGGTCGATGCTGAATACGGATTGCCAATAGAGTCAACCACAAGCGATGGGGCAAGCTGTGCCTGAGAAAACCCTAAACGCTTGGCGGCATCACGGGGAAATCGACCATTTGGCATATGAAACACACAATGCTGGTAATCTGATGGTTGAGTTTTGGTTTTTTCAAAAAGCCGGGCCGAGCAACCCATCACATGAGCAAAGTATGCTGGCTCTCCGGTAAACCTCCCGGCGTGACTCGGATACTGCACGCCGTCGCGGCGCCAAAAATCCGGCGTATCAGAGGAATAGGATGTGTATGCCAGAAGCTCGGCGATGGGCTCTTTATGACCCATGATATAGGCGACACCTGCGGCAGCTGACGTATATTCCAACACGTCATGAGGTTTACTTTGGGCAGTATCTGACCCAATCGCCATACCACAGCGTATATGGCCTGACCCAATCAACCCGGCAATTGCCTGCATACCCGCGGTACCTGCTTTACACGCGAACTCTAAATCCGCAGCAAAATAATTATTGCCCACCCCTAATAATTCTCCCACAATTGTTGAGGTAGGATTAACCGCATACGGATGGCTTTCTGAACCGACAAAAAGAGCTTCGATGGACTCAGGACTCAGCCCTTCGACTCCGCTCAGGGCGCTTCGAGCGGCTTCAAGGGCAATGGTTACCGCGTCCTCATCCGGAGCCTGTACGGCTTTTTCCGTAACGAGAAGCGATTGGGTAACGTCCTGTCCGTCCTTCTTCCACGCCGCGGCGATAGCGCCTAAACGAATACGAAATCTTGGTATATAGGTACCGTAACTAACAATTCCTACCATAGATTTCTATGTCATTGCGAGACCGTTCTGACGGCGAAGCAATCTCGGTTTTTATGGGATTGCCGCGTCGCTAACGCTCCTCGCAATGACAAGCCAAATTATTTTCCCCCTCTTGCCAACGTTTTGTGTGCTTTTGCTAGTGTTCCTTCTGAAAGTGATGCCAGAAGCGAAATTTCTCCCGCAAGCACCGCCCCTGCAATAATCTCCGCAAACTTTTGTGCATTTTTTCCGTCGTTCCCACCACTAACTCCAAGAATCGATAACGCTTCTTTTTGTGTGGCAAGCCCGGTCCCTCCGCCCACCGTTCCCACCATGAGATCCGGGAGACACACATTTACATAAAGGTCTTTTCCGTCGATAATTTCTGTCGTTGTTATTCCCATGCTGGCTTCGCCTACATGCCCTAAATCTTGCCCTGTAGCCAAAAAAATTGCGGCAGCGACATTGGCATATTGGGCATTAAAACCCATTGATCCGCTTATCGCGCTTCCTATCATACATTTGGCAAGCCATACATCAAAAACTCTTTGCGCTGTTGTCTTGAGTACGTTTTTGAGAACATTCACCGGAATCGTTGCTTCTGCCCACGCTTTGGTTCCCCGATTTTCGATGAAATTAAGCCACGCAGGTTTTTTGTCGATATCAAAATTCCCGGCAAGCGAAAGACAAGTGACTCCGGTTTTTTGTTCAATATATGCTGCCATTGCCTGACTTGCGATCGTCACCATATTCATCCCCATAGCATCCTGGGTATCAAACACAAATCGAACAAACCGATATCTACCAACTCCGCGGGTCAACAATTTTTCTAACGTTACATGGCGTGATGTTTGTGAGGCAATCTTCTGAAGATCACCCAAATGTGTTTTTAAGTATTTATAAAGAAGGTCACTTTCAGCTAAATTTTTCACCTTAAATACAGGACCCCGTGTAGCCCCGACCCTGTGACTATCCACCATCGCACCTCCCGACTCTGTTATGGCCTTACACCCACGGTTAACTGAAGCAACCAGCGCGCCTTCTGTAGTTGCCAATGGGATGTAATACTTCTCTTCTCTCTTATGTCTTACGTCCTTAGTCTTAAGTCTTAACGGCCCCGCCACTCCTAACGGTACTTGCGCCGCGCCGATCATATTTTCACAATTACGCGATGAGGCCGCGTCCTCATCAAGAGAGAAGCTGCCGATGTTGGAAAGTAAAACGCCGGTCTCTTTTTCAAGAGCAACCTTGCGATCCAAAGCGGTTTTGTGATCACGTATGTTCATATAAACGGCACTCTGAATATCCCCAACCGATACATCACTACGCTATATACACCTAAAATCGGCACAACGATCCCGGCGACCACGAGAATCCGCGCAAGATCAAGCTTCAAGCCAAACCGGAGCGTAAGATAGCCAAGCGTCAGTTTCCAAAACAACAACGTCACGCTAAACACAAGAAACATACCGCTAAAAACAACCCCTGCTACGCTCGTCGTCCTGGGGGGAGGCAGAAGCACAAAAAGGGCCGATGTCGTGAAAAACCATACGACGGTCGGGAAAAATGTATACCCCCACCCGAGCGCAACACCTCTGAGCGTGCCCCTTCCTCCAATGCGATGACCCACAACCCACACGAGAACCACCACGAGCACATACGTCGCCCCCGCCGCAACTACGAATCGAAAGGCTGAAATCATAACTAACATTGCTATAAACACAAGCTCCCATACGCTTCCTTTATCTATAATCCTCCGATACGTCTCATACGGACGAACGACGAGACCGATGGTATTACGACTGAATGCAATGCCGGAAATGATAAGTTGGTCAAGCATGGTATGAAATTAGTCGAGAGAATGGAGTTAAAACCCGCGCCCGCCTCGACTCGCGTTGCTCGTCGACGCGAGGCGGGCTGGAGATTAGAATCCTCTTTGAAGTAGTGTGACGAGGATCGTTATGGCCGACCCCACAACGACGTAAAGACCGATGACTACCGCAATTGATAGGAGCACAAAATACGGCCACGGCATAACTTTAAGGAGGCGCGCGCATGCCTTGTAAAGGGGCGTCAACGGCCCCAACGTCTGAGGCGGCAAATCAATAACTTTCTCCCAACGGGCAACAAATTTTTGGTAGGTACGATCACTCATATTGATAAAAACAGCTCTACAAACGCTTTTCTTGCCCGGAACAACTGGGACTCGGCGCTTTTAAAGGAAATGGTCAGCCGGCGCGCGATGTCTCCCACTGTGAGCTCATCACCATATTTGAGAAGGAGTACTTTTTTATACATCGGTAATATTCTCCCCAAAACCCGGTGTATTTTTTCGCGGAGCATCGTCACGTCAAACTCTTCTTCCGGAGAAAGGATGGGGGCCACAAGTGATTCAAGCTGTGGAAGGGCAGAAAACACGACTTGACGAAGTTTTTTCCGGCGATAAAAATCAACGACTTTGTGATGACAAATGGAATAGAGGAATGTTTGAAGCCGCGCAGTCCCGGCAAAATCGCGTATGGCCTCAAGAAATGCATACAGCGTATCCTGAAGTATCTCCTCAGCGTCCTCAGGTGAGCTAATTTTGTATCTGATGTATTGCCGGAGTTTGGGTGTATAGGAACGGTAAAACAGATGAAGAGCGCGGCGATCCCGCTTGAGTATGCTGGTGATAAGTTCTTGATCGTTCATGTTGATCGATGGAGTGTAAAGTGGGCAAAATCGGCAAGAAGTATTGTAACAGATTTGGAAATTTTCAGTTTTTTGATAGCTTGAGTAGCCCGTTCTTGAAGTTTCCGCGCCTTCTTGACAAAAACAT
Organism: Patescibacteria group bacterium; assembly: GCA_038078675.1. Taxonomy (GTDB): domain Bacteria; phylum Patescibacteriota; class Microgenomatia; order UBA10105; family UBA927; genus JBBTUC01. The sequence continues at coordinate 977 of JBBTUC010000076.1, read as the reverse complement.
CTTTCCGGACTGCACCGTCAAGGAAATCATCCCGCAGCTGATAGGCCTGCCCTACCGCCAAACCGTAGGGCACATACGCTTCAAGCGTGTCCGTATCGGCGCCACCAATGGCGGCCCCTATCTGGATGGGCCGGATGACACTGTACCAGGCTGTTTTGTAGCGGTTGATCGTTTCCCTGTCCGCGCTTGGGAGTCCGATACTTGCCAGAACATCCAGGCTTTGCCCCAAAATAACTTCTTCCTTCATGCGTTGATACAAGTTCCATATGTTTATGTCATTGCGAGGAGCCGTAGGCGACGTGGCAATCTCTCTAATACTGAGATTGCTTCGCTCCGCTCGCAATGACAATCGGACCGCCTCGCCCATCAACTCATCCGCCCAGACTAAAGCAAGGTCTCCGGCAAGAATCGCCATGCTTTCTCCATATCTCTGCCTTTTTTGGACATTTGGATTTGTGATTTGTGATTTGAAGTGTTCGTGTACCGTCGGCCCGCCGCGGCGAACAGTATCCTCATCTATAATATCGTCGTGAATAAGAGCAAACGACTGAAACAATTCTAACGCCATCATGGCAGATAGCAATTTGTCATTGCGAGTCCATTCTGATGGCGAAGCAATCTCTAAAGATTGCCGCGTCGCTTCGCTCCTCGCAATGACAGTGTGATGTCCTAGCCAACACAAGAATGCGCGGGTGCGTTTGCCGCCGCGCATAGTAAATTCTGCCACGCTGTCGACAAGCATCAGACAGTGGGGGCTTATTTGCTTGGCCTCTTGCCTTTTCTTTGCAAAGAATGCCACAAGTCCCTGCTCAACTTCCTTTTTCACCACCACAAGCCTGTCCTGGAAAACCATGGATGAAGTATAGTACACTTGAGGCATGGAGCGCATCTTTGCCGTTGAACTTCAAAAAACATCAGAAACCTTCGAGTCGTTCTTCACGTTTGGCTCGCTCGTGAGCGTGATCGTCCGCAATGCG
>JBBTUC010000075.1:0-9066 GCA_038078675.1 Patescibacteria group bacterium | reverse complement strand
ATGCATAAGGCACGCCGCCAGCGTTCATCCTGAGCCAGGATCAAACTCTCAAAAAAATAACGTTTCCTATCACCATTCGATTGTCAAAGAGCGAGTAACGACTAAAAAACCCGCCATCGCGGGATTTCGGTGGAAACCCTGTATTTATGATGGCTAGGCATCGTCACTCATTACGTTTTCTATTATATGAGAGAAGCCCGGCTAACGTCAATAGCCCAGAACCGCCACCCAGAGTTAATCCCCCCACCACATCAGATATCCAGTGTTGGCCGAGGTAGATGCGGCTCACACTTATCAAACTTACATAGCTTATGATCCCGATTATGGTCAAAACTTTCATATTTTTTCTTTTGAATAATGAGGTATGAAGTATGAAGCATGAAAACAATGTTATTCCGAGAAACATGGCCCGGGCAGCGTGTCCGGAGGGGTAGGAGTAGTCTTCCAAAACTTGATATTTGGGAAATATTGTTGTCGGGTTTTTGAGAAGAAAAAACGGCGGCGCCGGGTGATGAACAACCGACTTGCCATAGATTTCTGCGATGGTCAGGAGACCGAAGGCGATGGGGATGAGGAGGGCAACTGCCCGGAATCTTTTTCGCCTTATAAACGTTATAATGGTTATAATAATTATAGCAATTATAGAAACCATCGGACTTGCCTGAAACGTGGCCCCTTCCATAACTTCTCCGGTCATCCTCGCGAGCCGTAGCCGAGAAGAGTTGTCGATGCGCTCCTGGATTTTGACGGTCATCGTAAAATCCAAGTCCTTCATGCCGCCGCGTTTAACGAGAAGGCTAAATATGGTAAAGGAAAAAATGAGGAATAGCCCTAAGAGTAGCAGTCGGAGACGTTTACTCATGGGTCAACTGCAGCAGTCTGCTTAAAGTCCATGTACACCAAGAAAAAGTAGAGTCCAAAAATTGGTGAGCTGACTGCCCACACGGTGCCAAAGAGCGGATGGATCGCCTGGAAGACGGATAGTGGAATGTTGTAGCAAACGATCATGAGGATGCCTCGACCGACGAGTTTCCAAAATCTTCCCTTCACCAGCCGCTTGCTTTCTTCGATGGGTTTGACCCCCCTATCTTCAACTGCGGCAATCATCGGCGCAAACATGAAACGCACCGCGATGATGATGCCCGGGATGATGAACAGGAGAAAGGCTAAGGACGTAAAAAGTCCGACGAGTATATACGTAACCAGAAGATGCGAAGTGACTTTCTTGGCAGATTGGATATATGACTTTAGCGGGGCTATTGGTCCTATTGCAGCAGCCTGATACACTGTATAGAGAAGGGCGGTATACCAGACACTTACTAAACTCATTACGACGAGCGCTAAAAATCCAAATATAATTATACCCACCATCATCCATCCATCGACGTTTGATAGAAGATCGAATCCGGAAAAATATGAGATAAACGCAGAAAAGATAAGTGAAAGAAATTGTGGGATAATGCCGAGCGCGAGAAATGATGCGATATTGGGTCGGCCGAGAGCAAGAGACCAGGCTTTTTTGAGAAGTACAAACGGTGAAGTCAGTGCGGTTTCCATGTCTGTTTCATCATATCATATAACACAATCCCCAGGGATACCATGACATTTAAACTTTTATTTATCCCCCACATCGGCAGTTCCACGATAGTATCGGCTACGTCAAGCACTTCTTTGGAAACGCCATGCGTTTCGTGGCCCACAACGATTGCGATAGGAAACTCGTATAGAACTTGGCTCAATGGTTTACTTCTCGCATCTTGCTCGACAGCTACTATTTTGGTCATTGGGATTTGGGATTTGAGATTTGCTATCGCTTCAACTGCGGTTGGTCTATAACTCCATTCCACCCACCCCCAGGTATTTATTGAGGCCCTCTTTATTCTCGAATTGGGAGGGGTGAGCGTTTCGCCGCAAAGAATCACCTTTTCTGCAGCCACCGCATCCGCAAGCCGGAAAATGGAGCCTATGTTGTAAGTATCCAAGACATTATCGAGGATAATCGTGATGGGATTTTTTACGATGGATTTGGCAACGTTCGGATCAACCTCCGTCGTCCTTAGTTCTCTGGCATTGAGCTTTATCATTCGCTCATTATATACCTAACGAAAAAATTGTTATTTTTCGAGAAATCTTTTTAACTGTAGAACTTCGGTATGTTTCAATAACGCATTACTTGCTTGCTCTATTATTTGATCAACCCGAGCGCGACTTACACCCAGTCTACCTGCTATTTCCTCAAATGTCTGACCATCAACCACATGCCACTGGAGTGCTCGTTTATGCCGAATTGGTAATGTATCAAGATGTTTTGCAATTGCTTCGTGAAGGATAAGGTTAAATACTTCGACTTCTGTATCAATTCCACTAGCAAACAGAGTTTCGTCAAAGGGCTCCCATAACCTCTCTTGTTGTATTAATTCATCCGTTTCGCGTTCAGCTAGTGAACGAAAAGTGGCTAATTGTTGACGCTGAACTGGGTCACCGTCATATATTTGTTTTATAGTTCGGTGATTATACACCTTTCTTCTGTGATTTTTGTAGGGAAAGGTGGAGAGCAAGAGAACCAATACCCCACCCAAAAAGCGTTCCGGCAGCAACGTCCAGCGGATAATGGACACCGAGATAGATCCGTGATAAAGAAATCAAAACAGCAAGTGTATAAAACATCCATTTCCACCGTGGCTCTTTTCGCGATAGCACAACTGCCAAAGCCCAGGAAATCGTCGCGTGCCCAGACGGAAAAGAGAAATCCGTTCGCCCGTCGCCTACGAGGATAGCTCCGATCTCAAGGGCGGGCCTTGAGCGTGCAACCCACGGTTTTAGGATTTTTTCAACGAGTATCCAGCTTGCTCCTGCGCTTAACAATATCGGAGCAAAGAAACGATGATCCTTTGTCTCTTCATGGACAAAGAGAATTCCGCCTAGTATCAACCATATGATGCCGGCAGTGCCGATTGCCGATAGTCCGAGACTCAACGCATTGAGAAGCGTATTGTGCGGCAGATGATTGATGAGAAGAAATACTTGTGTATCAATGGTAACAAGATCGACAAATTTCATATCGATAACAAATATATGTCATTCCCGCGAAGGCGGGAATCCAGAGCAATAGAAAGACTGGATCCCCGATCAGGTCGGGGATGACAGATCTATACTATGGAGTTTTCGTTGGCGTAGCGGAAGGACTGGCTATTTTTGTCGCCTTGCCTTGCGGAGCAATGTCCTGCTTCGCAGGAGGTTTAGGTGTGGGAGTAGGTGAGGCGGCGGGAGATGGGAGAGGAGTGGGGGTGAGCGTGACGAAAATGATTTTGATGGCGCCTTCCTCCGGAATCGGGGACACCACAGACTTTTTTCGCGTCACAAGTGCAATACTGCCCAAAATGATGATTATGAGAACTATGAAAATGACGGTTATGGCGGCAATAGTTTTTCTGCGATCATCCATAGCTCCATTATACATCATTTTATATCTTCCTTTTTCCATGCGGCGAAATTGCACGTCGGGTAGTTGCCGCACCCGTAGAACATTTTCCCTCTGTGGCTTTTTTTGATGACGATGTCGCCGCCGCAGCGAGGGCATTTTCTGTCTATTTTTTCGACGAGTTGCCGCGAGTACTTACAGGCGGGGAACGTGCTGCAGGCGATAAATTTACCGTACCGTCCCGTCCGCACAACGAGTGGGTTTATACATTCGGGGCATTTTTCCTCCAGCGTCTCAACCGGCATTTTTACTTTTTCAGCAGTTTCGTACGATTTATCAAGGTCGGCAGCAAACGGCGTGTAGAACTCTCGGATTACCGGTGCCCATCCCTTTTCTCCCGCGGCGATCGCATCAAATTCATCCTCCATAGCCGCAGTAAACGGTAGCTCCAGGATGTTGGGAAAATATCGGACAAGAAAGTCCGTGACGGTAATTCCCAGATCCGTGGGGATAAGCTTTTTATCCTCCTTCCCCACATACATGCGGTCCTGGATCGTTGTGATGATCGGCGCATAGGTACTGGGGCGGCCTATTCCCTCCTCTTCGAGTGCTTTAACGAGCGTTGCCTCAGTGTAGCGTGGGGGAGGAGAAGTATAGTGCTGGGTAGGGGTTGCTCCCGTCAAAAGAACGACCTCACCAGCCGTAACGCGCGGGAGTTCGATTTCATTATTATTTTCCCGGCCGAGAATTTTGAGAAAACCATCAAACGTGATAATTGATCCTTGGCACCCAAAGACATATCCATTTACGGATGTAATAGAAATGGTGGTCGAGTCAAATACCGCCTCGCGGGCTTGACACGCAAGAGCCCGTTTCCAGATTATGTCATAGAGTCGTATATGATCGCGGTTAATTTCCTGAGTGGTTACCGTAAACTGCTCGCTCGCCCGACTCGCGTCCGTGGGTCGAATAGCTTCGTGTGCTTCCTGGGCGAGTTTGGATTTGGTTTGGAAACGCCGGGGACTTCCGGGAATATACATGGCACCGTATGTTGAAGATATATAGGCGCGGGCCTCTGTAATGAATTTTTCGGCTAAGTTCACGCTGTCTGTCCGGTGATAGGTGATGATGCCTTCTTCGTAGAGTTTTTGGGCAAGTTGCATTGTTTTTTTGGCGGAAAAGCCCAAACGCCGTCCGGCATCCTGTTGGAGCGTACTTGTCGTATACGGGGGCGGTGGCGTGCGCCGGACTTCCTTTTTATCTACCGACGAAACGATGAATGGTGATTTGAGGTCATTGATAATGCTTTCTGCTTTCTGTTTATTGTCTATCGTTGAGGATGTCGTCGTATACGTTCCGTCAAAAAGATCATATGGTAATATTTTTTCATACTTGACGCCGTCTTTTGAAATGAGCTGCGCCTGGATTGTCATTCCGGCCTTCGAGCCGGAATCCATTTTTTTATCCCTGGATCCCGGGTCAAGCCCGGGATGACACAGGAATGATCCTTCTATCGTCCAAAATTCCTCTTTGCTAAATTTTTCTATCTCCCGTTCCCGTTCAACGATCAGGCGGACGGCCACGGACTGCACGCGGCCTGCGGAAAGCCACCTTCGGGACAGTTTTTGCCACAGGAGTGGAGAGAGCTTGTACCCAACCAGTCTGTCTAAGACGCGCCTCGCCTGTTGGGCATCAACGAGCTTGAGATCGATTTCCCGTGGGTGCGCGATGGCCTCTTTGATGGCATGTTCGGTAATTTCATGGAATACTATTCTCTTTAAATTTTGCATTTTGCATTTTGCATTTTGCATTATTTCTGCCGCGTGCCATGCGATCGCTTCTCCTTCCCGATCCGGATCGGTGGCAAGGATAATGCTGTCCGCCTTTTTCGCAAGGGCCTTCAGCTCGCCTACCCGTTTTTTTCTGTCCTTAGGGATGATGTAGTTCGGCGCAAAGTCGCCTTCTATGTCCACGCCAAGTGTTGCCTTCGGGAGATCCCGGATATGGCCCATGGTAGCCTCTACCCGATATTCCCGGCTTCCGAGGTATTTACTCAGTGTCCGTGCTTTTGTAGGTGATTCAACGATAATTAATTTCATCGTGTCTTTAATGTCATTGCGAGGAGTCTTCGACGAAGCAATCTCATATTGATATGAGATCGCGTCGCCGTAAAAACGGTCTCGCGATGACAAGCTCTTCTAATATATCTTCTACCCGTTCTACCAATTTTGCTCCCTTTTTGATGAGCTGGGCCGGACCTCTACTATAAGGGCTCGTGATGGGCCCCGGTACAGCAAAAACCTCCCGTCCCTGCTCACCCGCGTATCTTGCAGTTATCAGCGCTCCACTGTGGTCCGCGCCTTCGGTGACGACGACGCCCATGGACAGTCCGCTGATGATACGATTTCTGGCGACAAACATGCCTTTATCAGGCTTGAGCCCCAAAGGCATTTCTGAAACAATTGCCCCCTGCCCTTCTTCCCCGATTGCCCGATACAGTCTAGCATTGCTTGGCGGGGCGATAATGTCAATACCGCATCCCAAAACTGCGATCGTTTTACCGCCCGCATCAATTGCTGCTTGGTGGGCAATTGCGTCGACGCCGTAGGCCATCCCCGAGACGATAGTAAAACCATGTGCGACGAGTCCGGTAACTAATTTCCTCGTGACTTCTTGTCCATAATGGGTTATGTTCCGTGTCCCGACGACAGCAATCGTTTTATCCAGATTAATAGGCTCACCGGTGTTCTTACCGCGTATATAGAGTAGGAAGGGTGGGTCAGATATCTCCTTCAGCAATTTCGGATATTTCGGGTCGCTCAGAGTTAAAACGGAAACATGGAGAGTGTTGAGTTTTTCAAGGTATTCGTCAAGGTCAAATGTTTTTCTGAAATGAATAAATGTGTCTGATAGCGGGGCCTCCCAAGCGGCTTTTGCAGTACCGAAGGTATCCAAAAGATGTCTAAATCGTACCGGCCCGATACCAGGGAAGACACTGAATGCGACCCAGTATCTCTGTTCATCAGTCATGGATATTGAAGGTATGTGAGTGCTCGTTTGATATAGCTTTGCGCCACACGAAATAATCGTTTCGCGTGTGGGCTCAGTTCGTCGGCTTGTATCTGGACGATGGCCCGCAAAAACTGACCTGCCTCTTTCACATACTGCTTCATCGCTTCCGCCTGCGGCGCTTTTTCGGTCTTGCGTAAGATGTAGACGTGCGGAAGCTTGATTGTTTTGACGCGTTTGTCCCTATGAAGGTCGTTTATGACAAACTCTACCCCATTGCCAACTTTTGTGAATGCATCGAGATCATGCTCGATTGATGCTTTCCATAATACCCGTTCGCCGTTAATATCATTAAATGGTTCAAAACCCGGCAATCCCCAGCAGTTGGTGACGGCAATGATCATATCCGCCTGATCATGTACCACGGGATCAATCATCCGATCCAGATCGCGGTGGGTAAGCCCGACGAGATCACCATCAAGGAACATGAGGAGGTTGCCCGTTGCTTGCCGCACTCCTTCTGACATGCTAAACCCCTTCCCTCTATTTTTTGTGCGCGAAAGGATGGTGATAGAACGGCGAAAGTGGTTGAGTGCCGTGAGCGTTTTGTCCGTCGAACCGTCATTGACCACGATGATCTCGTGTGATTTTCCCCATGACCGAAGAATTTCGATGATTGATGAGATTGTCCGTTCTTCGTTATAGACCGGGATGATAATGGAGATGCATGGCTGTTTCATAGCTTCCCAAGTATATGAGATGCCCATAAGAAAAGTCCAGAAGACCAAGCAAACGGGTCTTCCGATCGGTATAATGGACGATTCACGGGTGTGCCATCTTTCTCATAAACTTCATACACCCCATTGTGTCTTTCGATCTGCTGAGCAATTTTAGAAAAAAACTTCCGTGCTTCTTTTTTATGTCCACACTTGTACAGTGCAAGCGAGTAGGTTATGCCAGGTTGCAGCCAAAGACACCCTCTGTTGTGATAGTCAGTCAAACCGGATATATACTGCATGAGCGGTATCCGCCAAAACGGATACGCGGGGTAGTTGGTTTCAAGCGTCCACTCTCTTAAACAGTAGCGCTTCGTAACATCAAGTATGCTTTTTGATTCGCTCATCGATGCGAATCCAAAAACAATTGCGAGCATATTTGCATGAGAAGAAAAATAATCCTGACGTTTATAATCCACCCAATCCGCAAAAAATTTTCCGTTCCATAAACGCTCCCTCAGTAAATTTCCAACAAAGCGCTGTCGCGTATAGTTTTCCATGTCTCCGAGCGCTTTCCAATACAACACATTTGTGTAGAGTGTTTGCCCTGCTTTTAGTACTCCGTCTGCCCATTCGCACTGAAACCATTCAGAAAGAAGTCGGTCGGGAAAGCGTCTTTCATACCACTGCATTGCCCGATCGAATTGAATGAGGTGTGATTGATAGAACTGTTTATCGCCGGATCGCTTCGCATATTCATAAGCGGCAATGATATTTATCAGCCCTCCATCTAACACCAATCCGCCGGATTGATGAGAACGAAAATTTGGCACAAGTCGGGCAAGTAATGTTGGTTTCCCAAAATATTTGGCAATTGAAGTTTTGCTCCGCATGATGCGATACGGAATTAATCCGTCTTCACGTTGAAATCGTAGAAAGGTTTCTATTGTGTTTTTTGCGGATAGCGTATCGGATCCAAATGTCGCAAATAAACTATCCCGGGCCCACAGATCGACGAAATGATGTACGCCAGCAATGATTCCGTCATTCGTTACGCAAGCACGGAGTGCATGGAGCGCGATATGCTGCGCGTTTTTAGTGATGTGAAGATTGATAATGTTTGATGATCTGTTCATACGTTTTTACAAGAGCCGTACTCGTGATGGAAAGTGCATACTTACGGCTCTGTTCTCTTGCTCCGCGGGATAATGTCGTTTTATGCTGTAACGCTTCACTCATATAGGATACAAAGGTATCTATACGAGGCGGACTTACATACCCATTTATGCCATGGGAAATAATTTCCCTTGTACTTTTATCATCAATGGCGACAATGGGAAGACCGGCAGACATCGCTTCGATGACATTGATGCTCACCGTATCCGTCGTAGAACTATATAAAAATATATCCGCTGCGTTTAACCATGGCGCAAGCGACGGATTCGGAATACTTCCGGTAAACACCACGCGCTTTGTGATACGCAGTTTTGTAACCAACTGCTCAAGATCGCCTCGGCTGTTCCCGTCTCCAATGATGAGCAACTTCCCTTTTTCATGCGACGATGCCCACTTGGTAAACGCCGTCACGACAAATGCAACATTTTTTTCGTTGGAGAGTCGTGATACGATAATAAAAAGTGGCTCATACAGAGGAAGGGACAATTGCACCCGTAATTTCTGTGCTGATGTATTGAGGGCAAACGGCCTCGGCAATCCGGCTGTTGATACATAATAAATCGGAATTTCCGGAAATTTTTCCTTCAATTCTCTCTGCAACCATTTCGATGGTGCGATGATCGCTGCCATGTTTCCGATCACGGACGCAGTGCCTACATAAAAAATGAGTTCATAGAGCCAGTCGGGGAAAAAGGGGACGAAACTTTTCACGATATGGTCATATTGCGAATGATACGTAAACAC